>CANJMU010000146.1 GCA_947475135.1 Silvanigrellaceae bacterium | reverse complement strand
TCATACAAATCACGAATATCTCGAATTTGGACTTCATCTAAGTTTTGAGTGGCTTCTTTACGATATCTGGCTATAAACGGAATGGTGCAATCATTGATTAATAAATGAAGAGTTTGTTCAACTTGATGATTTTGCAGTTCGAGATCAACAGAAATGCTCTCGATAATTTCCTTGGATACATTTTGTGTCATGAGACTATTTCCTAAATAAAATAAATATTTGAGGACTTATTTTGCTGGATTTACAAGTTCGCTTTCGGAAAAGAAATAAGCAATTTCTTGTTTCGCATTTTCTAAAGAGTCCGATCCATGAACAGTATTTTCGCCAATACTCAAAGCAAATTCTGCACGAATTGTTCCTTTTGCAGCTTGTGCAGGATTGGTTGCACCCATAAGATCACGATATTTAGTCACTGCGTTTGGCGCTTCTAAAACAGAAACAACAACGGGACCTGAAATCATGGATTGGCAAAGCTCGCCATAAAAAGGGCGATCTTTATGAACAGCATAAAATTCTTGGGCATGACGCGAGGTCATTTGAAAAGTTTTTGTTGCAACAACTCGAAGTCCAGATTCTTCCATACGAGCTAAGATTTTTCCAATAAGTCCTCTTTTAACGCCGTCAGGTTTAATAATTGAGAATGTTTTTTCCATCTTTAATTTTCCTTTGATGAGTTCTCTTACAACGTTTTCATGTGACGCAAGAGAGGTAGTGGGAAGAGTATACGAAACCCTCTTTCCGAAGTCGAGTTTCAAAGATTCAGACCGCCATAATTCATAAAAAATTTAATGGTGTCAACCAAAGTTATTTAATATCCACAGATTTTATTTTTGAAATGAAAAATTGAAAAACCTGCAACCATATTTTTGTATTTTCCTTATCATGTTCTTGGCTACGAACACATTGATAAATAAGACGATCGAAAATAAATAAGGATATTAATTCTTGATGTGATGAATTGTTTGTAGGGAGTAAATGAGATATTTCGATGTTTTCATCTAAAGCGCCTAAATAGAATTTCATAAAAATTTGAATGATAAAATCCAAAGAAAGATTTTGAAGCTCTTCAATTTTAGTGACGTTGGAATAGGTCGGATCATTTTCGATTTTATTTTTTAATGTTGAAAAATATTTAAATTCTGAATAGAACCATGAAAAATAAAGACTACAAATGACAGAAGCTATTTCTTTAAAACAGGGGTCTTTATTATTTTTATAATCTAATAAATTTTGAGAGCTTGAATCAAAATCTAATAAAATTAAGTTTTGATCTGAAATGAGTATTTTCCCAATATGAATATTTCCATGAATTTTAATAAACAATCCAAAATCTTCAAAAGAAACCAGTTTTTCAACGTAATCTTTTTTTAACAATTCAATCTTTGAAAAAATTTCGGAATATTCAAGAAATTGATTTTTAAATTCTAGAAATTTGAGACTTTTTTTCTCTAAAGAAAAAATAAAGTGCTCTTTCCATTTTTGAATATAATTTTGTTTATTTGGTTCTGCTGCTAAAATATGCTGACGAGGAACCTGAGACATGGCGTAATGAAAATCAGCAATTAATCGACCTAAATTTTGAATATTTTTTTCAAATTGACGATAAAGCCGCAACTGCAAAGAAGAAGAATTTGGCGGAGATAATTTTAATTGCTGTACTAAGGAAACAAACTCTGGAAAGAGTGTCCCTTCATTTGGAATATATTTCATACCAATTCCAAGGTGATATTTTGTTTGATCTGGTGCTACATATTCATAAGTATTGACAATTTTTGGGTAGGCTGTGAAATGATTTTGTGTATTTAAATATTCTAAAATCTCGACTTCCGATGAAATTGGATTTTCAGGATTTAAAACTTTAAAAATCTTGTAAGCAATTTGAAAATCGAGACGAACGCATATACTTGTGGAGTCACTCCAAATACCCGACATTAAAAAACCAACATTTCCAGAGGACTTTTTGTAGTAAAATAAACCTTTGTTATAGGTGATCAAAGGATTTTTATTTTTTTGTGCGCTTCTCCATATTTCATACATACGACTATCAAAAGAGGCCTCTCTTAAACTCCATGGCAAAATTGTAATTAAATCGGCCTTTTCTTGGTACCTTGCCAAGCGAAAAGGAAACACCATCAATTCAATCGTGTCATCAAATTTAAGTATTAAAAATCCCCAAGCACCTGTTGCATTCACCTCAAACAAACAGATATCGTACATTTTTCCACGTGAATTTTTTAAATTTTGAAATGGAAAATGAGGCTGTTTTAACCAGGTTTGTGCATCAATCTTTGAAACAAGCTTTTCTATAATTTCAATAAACGCGTTCATACGCCAGAAGCTTCTTTCACAATGACATCTTCTAGTTCTGGAAATTCTTCTAGCAAATAATTCGAGATGGATTCTGACGTATACGCCTGAATTGAACAACTTCCACAAGATCCAGATAATTCCAGGGTTAAAACATTATTTTCTAAGGAAACAATTTGAATTTCACCGCCGTGTGCTGCGATGCCTGGAAATATTTTTTCATCAATAAATAATTTTAATTTTTCATGCAAAGACTGGGATTCCATAAAACTTCCTTTGAAGACACCTTGTTTGTTTATCTCACAAGAGTTAAAAATAAACTTACTATGGTTTCACAAAGGATACAATTACACAATTGAAATGCGCGTGTCTTCGCCGACCTTTGCTTGTTACTTTAATTAATTTTCATTTATGGAAGAAAGAGAATTGAAATGAAAAAATATTTTTTTTACTTTTTTATTTTTTGGACAACCTCTTCTTTTGGTGAAGTGTATTCTCAATTCAAAAATTTTCCTTTTATGAATCCTTATTTCTCTCAGAGTTCTCTTTCTTCTATTTTAGGCCTGCCTAACCCCAAATTTATGTCTATGAATAAAAAATTGGACTATAATTTGAATAAAAAAATCGTCGATTTTTGTACAAAAATAGATAATGTTTATAAAAGATTGAACTGGGCCAAAAGCCCATGTTTGGAACTTCCCTGGACTTATGACTACATAAGCGAGTTAGGTTATCCTTTGATTTATTGGAATTTTACCGATCGAAATAATATCGATGAAATCTCTAAAATACATCGAAATGTGACCTTAATTCTTGGTGGTGTTCATCCAGATGAAAAAACTCCAATTCATTTGACCTTTAGAATTGCAGAAAGTTTATTAAAAAATCCTGATTTATATAAAAATTCTAGCGTTATTATTGCCCCGCTTGTCAATCCGGATGGCTTTTTTATGGTTCCTCAAAAAAGAACCAATCTGAATGGCGTCGATTTAAACAGAAATTTTCCAACAAAAACATGGGAAACTTTGGCGAATTATCAGTGGGATCATTCCAAATATAAAGATATAAGAAAATTTCCTGGAAAATTTTCGAACTCTGAACAAGGAACAAGGTTTCAAATTGATTTGATAACAAAATACAATCCTAACAAAATTATTTCCATTCATGCGCCCCTTGCTTTTCTTGATTTGGATTTTGAAAATCAGAAAGTTTT
>CANJMU010000145.1 GCA_947475135.1 Silvanigrellaceae bacterium | reverse complement strand
TTTCAGGCTCAAAGTGATGTAGGCTCTGGTATTATTATTATTATTGCCACTATTTTTGCATGTGTGGCTTATTCTATCCAAAGCTTTTATTATGGCTGGCTTGCTGTGGATAAAGTTTCTAGCGTTTGTTGTTTTTCGTCTCCTCCAGATGATTATGCTTCAGACGTAGAAAGTGAGTATGAGGAAGTGGATCGTGACTCTCAAAGCAATGATTCTTTTGCAAGTTGCGAAGGAATGAGTAATGATGCACTCAATGAGGTATCCTCAAATACGAGGAGCGAAAGAGATGGAATCTCTTCTGTTTTTTCAAACTCAGAATTTGCTTTATCTGACGAAGAAATTGATTTCTTTAAAGAGGGCCTCAAGTCACTAGAAGGAAAAAAACTCTATCAGCTTTATATGGATCATTATCGATTAAAAATATCCTTACCACAAAGAATGTCTTCACAAGTGCTCGAAATTACAAGGCTCAAAATGGAAATTATCGATAAGTTTTATTTTGAAAAATTTGGTGAAGACATCGTACTTTAATTTTAACTAAGGAAACAATTTTTTCATGACATTGAAAGAAACCGCTATACCGTTTCAAGATCTTTCCGAAAAAGGTCAAACCGTTCGAAAAATGTTTGACGAAATTGCGCCAACGTATGATCGGCTCAATCGCTTACTTTCTTTTCAACAAGATGTGCGATGGAGAAATCGAATTTTTCAATCCATTTCAAATCAAGAAAATTCACAATTGTTAGATGTTGCTTGTGGCACAGGTGATATTTTAAGAATGGCTGAAAAAAAATTAAATCGATTTTCAAAATTTGTTGGGGTCGATATTTCAAAAGAAATGTTGAACGTGTGTGAAAAAAAAATTCAACAAAATATTTCAGAATTAAATCAAAATAAATTTTATTTAATTCAAGCTTCTGCAGAGCAACTTCCATTAGAGTCCAATACTTTTGATGTTGTCACAATCTCCTTTGGTTTTAGAAATGTGGATAATCGTCCACAGGCATTGAAAGAGTTTTTGCGTGTTTTAAAACCCAAAGGTCAGCTTTTTATTTTGGATTTTTTTGAACCTAAACAATCTTTGTTTTCAAAATTTTTTCTTTTTTATTTTCACAGTATTTTACCAACATTGGGAAATTTGCTTTCAAAACACAAAAATGCTTACTCCTACTTACCAAAAAGTGTGGCGACGATGCCTCCCCAAAAAATATTTGAAGAAATGCTTTGTGAAAATGGATTTTCTTTCATAAAATGTGAGAGCTTTCTTTTTGGGGGCGTTCGACTTTTTCAAGTTCAAAAAAATTAGTATTTTTACGAAAGGGGCAGTTGTTATGTTACAAAGACCAAAAATTACTGTGGTTGGTGCTGGGGGAAATGTAGGTTCTTCTGTGGTTCAATGGTGTGCTCAAAAAGAATTGGGTGACCTTTGTTTGATCGATCTAAAACCAAATGCAGCAAAAGGCCGGGCCTTAGATTTAGCTCAGGGTGGGGCGTTTGGTGGGTTTAAAACAGTCTTTCAAGCGTCTGACGATTATTCTTTGATGTCCAACTCGGATGTTGTTGTTGTGACTGCCGGTGTCCCTAGAAAGCCAGGCCAAACACGGGAAGAATTGGTTGGAATCAACGCAGGAATTGTCAAAGGGATTTGTGAAAACATAAAAAAATACGCTCCAAATTCAATTTTAATTATTGTTTCAAATCCTTTGGACGCCATGCTTTCTGTGGCACAAAAGATCACTGGATTTCCACGGGAGCGTGTGATTGGAATGTCCGGAGTTTTAGATTCTTCCCGTTTTCGCAGTAATATTTCACGAGCATTGAATGTTCATGTGAAAGATGTCAGTGCCATTGTGATTGGCGCGCATACAGATAAAGATATGGTCCCGGTTGTTAGCACGGCGACTGTTGGCGGTGTTCCTTTATCTAAATTATTAAATGCAGAACAATTAAAAGATATTGTGGACCGCACAAAACGCGGTGGTGCAGAATTAACGGAATTAATTGGGACTTCTGCGTGGATTGCTCCAGGTTTTGGTGTAACAACTATGATAGAAAGTATTGTTCTTAATCAAGGACGCGTGTTACCTTGTTCTGTGGAACTCAAAGGTGAATTTGGGTTCAGTGACTGTTGCTTGTGCGTTCCGGTTTTTATTACAAATAAAGGCGCAGAAAAAGTCTTTGAATTTGAGCTTTCTTCGCAAGAAAAAGAAGCTCTCAATTCAGCTTACCAAGCTTTTTTAGAAGTTCGTAAAATCGCATTAGCAACGATATAATTTTTATTTTGAAGAGGGTTTTGTGAAATCTATCTATTTTATTTCTTCTTTCGTTGCCGTTTTGGTTCTAGGAATTTCTTCGTGCACAGATCAGCATGATGGTGCTTTCAATGCAAAAAACTGCCCAATCAATACAACAGTTGATATTGTGCGCATGAATTATAACGAAACAGAAAGTCTTTATACTATCTTTCATTCGACGGCTCCTGGGTTAGAAAAATTATCCAATCCCTTAAAAATTCAAAATATACAAATGCAAGAATTGGAAAATAAGGATAAAAAACCAGATTTTGCAAAGTTAACTTTTGCAAAAAATGACAAAAGCTGTTCCCCTATGATTCAAATGTCTCATGGTTATCAAATTGATTTAACTAAGGGGGAGACGAGAAACTCTGATGGATCCTTCGCAGAAAATCCATCCAATCGTCGTTCCGAAGGCGGTTCTTCTTGGGCGCCTTTTCTAGCGGGGGCTGTTGCGGGACATATGATGTCTTCCATGTTGAGCCCACCTGTTTATATTTTGCCTCCACCAATGTCAGCGCAGAATCATACACACGGACCATTGACGGGCGGAGTGACGGCTCACAGTTCTCAGGAATTAGAGCAAAAATATCAAACTCAGTACAATACAACTCCAAAAAAAAGTGGCTTTTTTTCTAAGTTTGGTCGCAACATCGAGACCGGTGGCCGATCTGAAAAAAGTGGTTTTTTTAATAAACCGAATGGAACTGCCGCCCCTGAAAAATCTTCCGGGTTTTTTGGTAAAAAGTCGGCGTCATCTTTTGGTAGCCGGAGTTCAAGCGGCGGTTTTTTTAGAAAAAGAAGGTAATCATTATGTCACAATATTATGCAGGCGTTGTTCGTAAAAAATATACTTTATTTTGTGTTGCTCCCGATGGTTCACGTGTTGAAATCGCTTCGTGTTATGACGAAAATGCAGCGAAATTTGGAAAAGATTCTTCACAAAAAGTTTTCGAATTGATGGCAGAAAGCTTTGATATGGATGAAAGCTTTGAATTTAAAATTGTTGAAAGCATGGAATCCGCAGACGATGTTCCTTTAGCTCAGCTCCATCAAGATTCAACTGTAGGAACAGCTTTCAAATGAAAAAGTTTTTACCTCTCCTTCTTGTTACTTTATTGTTTTTTGTTTCTTCGTGCATGACTTCAGAAAGAAAAGAAGCTTTAGAAACACGCATGAATGTTGTAGAAAAATCTTCAAAAATAAGTGAAGAACAGCTCAACAGTACGACACAAATGTT
>CANJMU010000144.1 GCA_947475135.1 Silvanigrellaceae bacterium | reverse complement strand
GTTCGAAATATTTATGCGAGATGACAAAAAAACAAGAAATTATTTTTGACACTTTTAAGATTTCCTATCCAAAAGTATAAAACCTGGGTGTAAGTTTCCGGGACTTTAGGTTATTTGTATTGTATTGAAATTTATAAAAAGAAAGCCCATTTCCAGGCTGAACCTTCATAAAAATATTTTTTTCACCTGGAAACAATTCTTTTTTAATGTCGATGAATTTTTCTTCGCTTGAAAAATTGATAAAATTTATTTCTGTTTCGTAAATTGTTATCCATTGTTGACTTAACGAATCAAAAGATACAAATCGAATTCGATTTTCCTGTTTGTCATAATAACAAAACAAAAGATCATTTTTTTGATTTTCATTTCTCAAAAAAGAAAAATATTCCAAATTTTCCATTGAAAAATTTTTCAGCAAATTATTTTTTATTCGTGTCACATAATTTAATTTGTTTTGTTCTTTGTTATAGAAACAGATTTCAACACAATACTCTTCATTGATTTTTTTTAAAAATAAAATATAGCAAGGGAAATCAGAATAAATATTTGATAAAAAAATAACGTCATCATCTTTTAAATATTGAAACTGATCACAAAAATCTCCGCTTTGAAGAACAGTGATTGCTTTCTCTTCTGAATCGTTACCTTGTTGGTTTGCTCTCAGTAAAATATCACCATTTTCATTTTGATAAAAAAATTGATTTCCTTCGGTTGATTGTAAATGACCCTCTTTCCCAAATGCATCGAAAGCAAAATAACTACTCACCGATAAATATTTTGCAAATTCTAAAAAACTTCTTCGGCTGAACATAAGATTCTCCTTTTCTAATTCTCTATTTTTTAAAGATTTTTAATGAAAAAGTCTAGGAAAGGTACTCGTTATTTCTTTTTGGAAATAAAGGGCTGGTATATTCAAAAACTTTTTTCATATTTTCGATAGATGAAATATATTCTAAAATAAGAATTAAAACTTCACTTTGAAGCGTCGTTAAATATTCTAAGGAACAACCAATATTTTCACCATTAATGGATATGCGTTTTACTTTTCCCGAAAGTTTAAAAAAATCACCATAGAGCTCATGAAAAATTTTAAAATTTTTCAATGGAATTTTTATTTGAATTTGCTCATTCATAGAATAAAAATTTTCTAGTGCCGCATTGATTGAAAAGCCAACTAAACTGATATCAACAAGTTCTGCTGTCGTTTTAATATTTTTTCCTAAACAAAAAACCTCTAATTTCATATTTGTTAAAAATCTTTTTGCAGCTCGTGGTTTAACCTTACCAATTTTTTCAAATTTTTTTTTCATTTCATCAAGATCAATGGGCTCTGAAAAATAATCATCCATTTCATGATAGAGATTGAGTTTATTTTTATATTCTTTAATTAAAACATGAGGGTTAAGAGCCGAAAAAATAATAGGACATTTTTTTCTTTTTTTACACTCTGCAGCAAATTCAACGGCTACGCTGTCATCATTAAAAAAGGAAGAATGAATAAAGACGATTTCAATATTTTTAACCAAAAGAGCTTTTAAAGCCTCGTCTGGCTCTTCTGTTTTAATTAAAATATATCCACTTAAGTGAGATGCTAAAACACGCTCAAAGCTTCTTAAAGCTTCATTTTCCAACCTATGGGATGAATAAACAAACAAAAAATATTTTTTTCTTTGTTTATTCCCAAAATCTTCGGAGATCCTTGCGTCCATATTTTCCATTTTAAACTTTTCCCTGATTTTTGCATATTTATAAAAATCACAAAAATGAAAATTCAAGTGAAGTTATAGTAACATACGCGAAAAAATCAGGGCGTTTACTGAGTCAAATTTTTGAGGACAATTTTATTTACTTCATAACAAGTTGAACTAAATCAACCATTCTATTGCTAAATCCCCACTCATTATCGTACCAAGAAAGAACTTTCACCATATTACCACCCACGACTGTCGTGTACTCGGCATCAATGATTGAACTCAATGGATTTCCATTAAAGTCACGGCTGACAAGAGGATCCGTACTATAACCTAAAATCCCTTGCATTTCATTTTCAGATGCATTTTTCAATGCTGCATTGACTTCTTCTGCAGTGACATTTTTATCTAATTCAAACGTCACATCCACTAAGGAAACATTTGGCGTAGGAACACGAACAGCAAAACCATTTAATTTACCAGCAAGAGATGGGATGACTTCAGAAATCGCTTTTGCTGCACCGGTCGAAGTAGGAATCATGCTTAAAGCGCCAGCACGAGCTCGCCGTAAATCACTATGAGACAAATCTAAAATATTTTGATCGTTTGTGTACGAATGAATTGTTGTCATTAAACCTTTGCGAATTCCAAATTTTTCATGAATCACTTTTGTTAACGGAGCTAAACAATTCGTTGTGCACGAACCATTGCTCAAAATATGATGCTTTTCTTTATCATATTCTTTATCGTTCACACCCAAAACAATTGTTTTGTCGATATTCTTTGCTGGTGCGCTAATAATCACTTTTTTTGCCCCTGCTTTTAAGTGGGCTGAAGCTTTTTCGCCTTCTGTAAAAAGACCAGTACATTCCAACATGACATCAACACCATAAAGTCTTGTTGGGATTTCTGCAGGATTTCGAATTGCAGTCACTGTAATTTGTTTGTCATCAAGAACTAAGAATCCTTCTTTATGAGACACATTCTGCTTGGAAATACCATGAACAGAATCATACTTATAAAGATGAGCCAATGTTTTTGTATTTGATAAATCGTTGATTAAAACGACCTCCAAATTTTTATTGTCCTGAATTGCACGCAAAACACAGCGGCCAATGCGACCAAATCCATTAATTGCAACTTTAATTGTCATCGCTTTCTCCTTTCAATTAGAAAACATTTTAAAAAAATCAACCAATATATTCTTTACCATTCATATATTTTTGAAGGGCTTTAGGAACTTTAATACGACCATCTTCGGTTTGATGGTTTTCAAGAAGCGGAATTAATAAACGAGGAGTTGCCGCTGCTGTATTGTTTAATGTAAAACAAAAGACAGGTTTGGTATTTAAAGCTTGTGTTTTAATTTTTAAACGTCTCGCTTGAAAATCATAAAAACTAGAGCAACTATGAGTTTCTCCGTAATGATTTCTGCTTGGCATCCAAGTTTCAACGTCGTGTTTTTTGACCTGTCCCTGCCCCAAATCCCCAGTGCAAACTTTAACAACACGATAAGGTAACTCGAGTAATGTCAAAATATCCTCTGCATTTTTTAACAATTCTTGATGAAGTTTATCACTTTTTTCTATACTTGGTTCACAGATAATGACCTGTTCTATTTTTTGAAATTGGTGAACCCTATAAAGTCCCTTTGTGTCTTTACCCGCGGCGCCGGCTTCCCGTCGAAAACAGCTGGACCACGCACAAACTTTTTGAGGTAATTTTTCAGCATCAATAACAGAGTTTTGAAAATAACTCGCCAAGGGAACCTCGGAAGTTCCAACAAGCCACAGGTCATCTTTTTCAACAAAATAAGCCTGATCTGCTCCACCTGGTAAATATCCAGTGCCTTCCATAG
>CANJMU010000143.1 GCA_947475135.1 Silvanigrellaceae bacterium | reverse complement strand
TACAGTCGCCTATATCAGTGAACAATTGGACCCTGTTGCTATTTATTTAGGACTTGCTCGCAAAAATGCAATGGAACAAGCCTTGTTTTATATTTTATTTGGGGAAGGTGAAATTGGAATTATTACCTACAAAGTGCTTGTGCAATACTGGGAAACCACACCAGAAGATGATGTGCGCCCTATTTTGTTTTTGATGTCGGAATAGTTTTATTTTTTTCTAGAATAATCACAAATTTTTCGCATTTGCTTGAAACGTCAAGGAATGGTTTTAAGTTTAAAGTTTGATTTTCACAGGAAACTTTCTTTTCATCAAAAGTTGACTCACAATGAACTTGTTTACTTTCAGCAATATAGCATGAGTTTTGACAATATTTAATTCCATTCTTTTTAATATCTTCAAACAAATGATCATGGGTGTGTCTTTGAACAAAAACCTTAGATTGGATAAATCCTAAGGAAGGAGTTTTGCCCCCATCATAAGAATTTCCTGAAAAAGGAGAATCATAATGAAGTGCCATGCCTCTGATTTGGCATATTTTTTCTGTATTTTTGATTTCACCACTCCAGCGATCCCAATCCAATTGCGCTAATTCGGTATCTACAAAAAATTCAGAATAATGGTTCATGGTTAAATCGTCCCCGACCCTTTTTTCGACGTAAGAGACAGGAAGCCCGTACATGGTTTTTTCGCCGTCAGGAAAGGTAACCTCTGCTTGCAAGGCTATAAAATGCGGGCTTAAAACTTCTGAGCTTGGCGTCGAAGCAAGTGCTATTAATTTTTGATAGGAAAACCGATTGATAAAATCATAACCCACAAAACACAAAACAGCGGTTTTATCTTCTTCCCCTCCCCAAACACAATCCTTGATAACTTTTTGGGGTAAATGCATCGCAAAAAAATCTGCAGAAACTCTTTCTTGCTTGATGTTCTGTGGTTGTTGTTTCTTTTTGTAGCAGGAAACAAACGAAAAGCTAGTTATGAATAGAATGAATAAGAAAAGATTTCGCATGTTCAAATACCCCCTTGTCAATTTTCACAAAGGTTTTTCGGGATATCAGAAAAAAAACTTAAGCGATATCTTTGTAATTTTGAATGATTTTAGAAATCAAACCATATTCTAAGGCTTCTTCGGCGGTCATCCAATAATCCCGCTCAATGTCCCTTTGGACGCGCTCTAAGGGTTGCTTTGTTTCCTTCACATAAAGCTGAGCAATTTTTTCGCGAGTTTTAATGATCTCTTTGGCATGAATTTCAATATCTGACGCCTGTCCTTGAATATTTCCAGAAATCAGTGGTTGGTGAATGAGCAAACGGGAATTTGGCATGGAAAAACGATTTTCTTTTTTCGCACCTAATAAAATGACCGTTGCAATGGAAGCGGCAAGCCCCGTTACAATAATTTTAACCGGGGAGCGTAAAAACCGAATGGTATCATAAATTCCAAAACCACTGCTCACTTCTCCGCCTGGACTATTCAAAAATATCGTGATTTCTTTTTTTGAATCCACGGCCTCCAACGCTAATAATTTTTCAATAATTTTCTTGGCTGTTAGGGAATGGATTGGGTCACTTAGGACAATAATACGCTCATCAAATAATTTTTTATGAATGCTCCAATCCAAAATTTGTGGAATATTTTCAGCTTCGCTCATTTTTTGTTCCTTTCTTGTTACTTTTTTGTGGTTTTAATAAAAAATAGAAATTTGAAATTTCTAGTTTCTTAAACACATTGTAGACTTTGATAGAAAATAACGCCGTTGACAAGGAGGGAGTTTAATGACACTTGTAAATTATCGTATAAAGCCGGGGTTCCTTTGAGTCCAAACATTTCTTATTTAAACATTCTACACCTTCAAAAAAAAACAAAGGATGTCCCAGAACTTCCCGGTGTTTACTTACATAAAAATGAAAAAAACGAAATTATTTATATCGGAAAAGCAAAAAATTTAAAAAATCGACTGCGCAGTTACTTTACGAATATTGAAAATCATAATTACAAAACCAAAGCCCTTGTTGAAAAAATCACTGACTTTGAATTTCTTTTAACAAAAAACGAATATGAGTCGTTAATCTTAGAAAATAATCTGATAAAACATCACAAACCCCATTATAATATTTTGCTTCGTGACGATAAAACCTACCCTTACATTCGCATCGATAAAAATGAAGATTGGCCAAGGGTCAGAACAACTCGCAAAAGAAAAAAAGACGGAGCCCTTTATTTTGGCCCCTATACTATGCCAAATCAATTAAGCTCTCTTTTACATATTATTTCTCGTTATTTCCCGCTAGTAAAATGCACCCCTTATCAATTTAAAACCGTCAAACGACCCTGCTATTATTACGACATCAAAAAATGTTGGGGCCCCTGTCATTTGCCCGTCAATAAAGATGAATATCAAAAATTGATCGATAAAGTTATTTTATTTTTACAAGGTGAGACACAAAAAATTATTGAAATGTTGCTGGTAGACATGAAAATTTCCAGCGAAAATCAAAAGTTTGAAACAGCAGCACAATATCGCGATTGCATTAACGCCTTGCGTCATTTCCAACAAACACAATCTATTTCATTATATGATGAAATTTTTATGGATCTCATTTTTTATTTCGAAGAAAAAGAAACTCCACTTTTTTCTGTTTTTAAAATTCGTCAAGGGCATTGGATAGAAAGCGAATTCTTATTTTTAGATCATTTTTTTCAAAATAGTAACGAAACAAAAGCGGAACAGCTTGAAGATCTTTCTTCTTTGTTTTTAACTCAATATTATGAAAAGCGAGAACTGCCTTCCAATTTGTGGATTGAAAATTTTACCGTCACCCAAGAAACGTTACGTTACTTGAAAGAAAAAAAATCGATGGAAAATTTAACTATTTATTCCAACGAAAAAGATTTTTTTCATTCTTTAACAGGTTCACAAAAAAAAGAGACTCAAAAACAGTTTGTTTCCTTATGCGAAATCGCAAAAAAAAATGCTGAAAATAAATTAACAGATAAATTAAAATTGGACGAAAACTCGCTTCAAAAATTGGAATCCTTAAAACAATTATTAAGTTTAAATGTACTGCCGCGACGTATAGAATGCATGGATATTTCAACATTTCAAGGATTTCAAACTGTTGGTAGCCTTGCTGTTTTTGAAGATGGTGTTGCCAATAAAAAAGAATATCGTAAATTTATTATTAAAGATCTGGAACAGGGACAAAGTAACGATTTTCAAAGTTTGCAAGAAATGATCACACGCCGTTTTCGAAATCGAGATAAATTATGTGATGTTTTGGTGATTGATGGTGGCACACCACAAGTACGCGCTGTCTATAAAACTTTGGAACAAATGGGCCTTGAAAATTTATTTGTCATTGGTCTTGCAAAATCGAGAAATAGGAGTGATTTTCAAAGTGCAGAAATTCAATCCAGTGAAGAACGAATTGTTCGACCTCGAAAAGTTGATCAAAAAATCGTGTTTGAAACCTTGCCGTTAAAACAGGGATCGCTCTGTTTTCAAATTCTGACTCAAATTCGCGACGAAGCCCATCGATTTGCTGTG
>CANJMU010000142.1 GCA_947475135.1 Silvanigrellaceae bacterium | reverse complement strand
TTCTCATTTTAAAAAATGAATTTCAAAACGAAATCATTGGCGAACCAGACATTCGTGCCATGGAAAAAATTATTGATTTTGAAAATCAATCCCGTTGTATTCAATTTCGTATTTTTATTAAAACAAAATCAACTCAAATGAAGCGAAAAATAGAAATGAGATTGAACTCTCTGGCCTTAGAAAAATTAAAAAATGAAAAAATATTTTAAATTTAAAAAAATCAACAAAACAATCTGATTAATTATTAAACATATGATTCCAACATTTATTTTTTTTATTTTTTCTTGCGCAAAGAAATGAAAATATGACAATCTGAAAATCTTGTGAAAGCATTTAAAAACAATGCTTTCTTGTTTATAACTTTTTTAATAAAGAGGAGTCTTTTTATGTCTGGCGTGAATAAAGTTATTATCCTTGGTCGTCTTGGCACTGACCCTGAATTCAGAAGCACACCAAATGGCGCACAAGTTTGTACATTAAGTGTCGCAACCAGTGAAAATTGGGTGAAAGACGGTAAAAAAGAAGAACGCACAGAATGGCACCGTGTGATTTTTTGGGGCAAACAAGCAGAACTTGCTGGCAAGTACCTTAAAAAAGGGCGCCAAGTCTACTTAGAAGGCCGCTTGCAGACTCGTTCTTGGCAAGATGCCCAAGGTCAAAAACGTTTCACAACAGAAATCGTTGGAAACACAATGCAATTTATTGATAGCGGAAATAAGGAATCATCCTTTGACCAAGGAGCCCCTCCTATGGATGACTCTTATACTTCAAGCATGTCCTCTTCATCCCAATCTAACTTTTCTCCTTCATCGTTAGAAAGTAGTTCCTCATCAGACTTTAATATTGGTGCAGATATCCCGTTTTAATAAAGTTTACAGATAGGGAAATTTTTGTTCTACATAAATTTTTGCATGATTAATTGCTGTCATAGCTTCTGCAGTTCCGGTGCCGATCAATTTAATTTTTCCTGGATAATTCACAATGTCACCAGCTGCATAAATACCAGGAATTGATGTCTGCCTATTATGATCAACCGAAATAGAATTGCCATCCATATCTATTCCCCAAGTCTGTAAAACTTCTAAATTAAACAATAAACCAATGGCGATAATAATTTCATCAACTTCTAACTTAAGTATTTCGTTTGTTTTTGTATTTTTAATATGAACATGAGTAATATGATGTTCATCCCCCTCAATGTCCTGTAACTCTGTAAAGGTTTTAATTTCTGCATTTGATGAATATAATTTTTTAGTTGTTTCTTCGTGGGCATTAAATCTATCGCTTCTATGAACAACATAAAGATCCTGACACTCATTCACAATAGTTAAAGCCAAATCTAGCGCAGAATCACCACCACCCAAAACAAGAACTTTTTTGTTTTTAAATGCTTCCAGGTTATGGACGCCATAATGAATCCCTTTGCCTTCAAATTTTTGAAGATTTGGAATATCTAATCGCCTCGGAATATGAGCACCCATCCCTAAACACAAAATTGCAGTTTTACTGTGCCACACAAGGCCAGATTTAGATTCAATGCATAAAATATTATTTTTATTTTTACGAATTAATACAATTTCTTCATTTAAACTTGAAGGAATATTATAAGGATCCACTTGCTCTTTTAAATTTTTAAATAATTCTTTTCCACGAATTGCAGGAATTCCTGGAATATCATAAACCCATTTTTCAGGATATATCGCTGTAATTTGACCACCAAGTTCATGCCTTCTATCAAAAAGACGCACACTCATATCTCGAAGACCGGCATAATAAGATGCGAACAAACCTACAGGACCACCACCAATAATAACAGTATCATAGCATTCTTTAATTCCCGAACTCACTGCGATCTCCTTTCTTGACGCGGTTTAAACCCCGCTTCTTCTAGCTTATGAATGAGTATTCTTTGATGTTCTTCATTCCGTGTCTCTAACGATAATTCAACATCAACATCTCCAATACGCACTTCACTATAAGTTCGATCATGAATAAGGTCGAGAACATTTCCACCCAACTCTGCAACAGTCTCTAAAAGTTTTTTAAGACCACCTGGTTTATCACTCACACTTGCCGTAACCCGCAAAACACGATCCGTTAATGTGAGGCCACGCGCAATCACTCTAGTCAATAACTGAGGATCAATATTTCCACCACTAATACAGATAATTGTATTTTTTCCATAAAAATAATCTAAATTCTGCAAGACATGTGCAATAGCAGCAGCTCCTGCACCTTCCGCAATAATGTGCTCACGTTCACAAAGCGCAAGAACAGCACGGACAATTGCATCATCTGTCACAGAATGTATTTTTTCAATGTAGGGTGTCATGTATTTCAAAGTAAGATTGCCAACAGAACCAACAGCAATTCCATCTGCTATTGTTGTTTTCAATTTTGGTTTTACAGAAACTTCTTTTTTACTTTTCAAACTTTCCATTGCAGTTGTATAGTACTCTTGTTCAACACCAATAATTTTTGTTTTTAATTGTTGTGGATGAGAGTGAAAAAAAAGCCCAGCCCCTGCTATAAACCCTCCACCACCAACACTACAAACGTAATAATCCAAATCTGTTTTTTTATTTTCCTTGAAAAAAATATTTTCCCATTGCTCATAAGCTTCATAGGCGCACGTTGCTTGCCCTAAAATAATATCGGAATTATTAAACGGATGAATAAAATGAGCCTTTTCTTTTTGCGCAAATTCTAATGCAGCTTCAGCAGCTTCTTCAATATTATTTCCAATGAGATAAATTTTTGCACCAAGTTTTTCCGTGGCATCACGTTTGACGAGTGGTGCAAATGTTGGCAAAAAAATATGGGCCTCACACCCCAATTCTTTTGCGGCAAAAGCAACCCCTTGAGCATGATTTCCTGCAGAGGCCGCACAGATCTTTAAATGTTTGCCAGGATGCATTTCCATGAGTTTTTTGACCGCATTCAATCCACCACGAACTTTAAAGGAGCCATTAGGATTTAATGATTCTAATTTTAGATAAACATTTCCTTTTAAAATATCGCTTAACCAGTATGATTTTTTTAAAGGACTTGGCTTTAAATAATTTAAAATAATATTTTTATATATATTTTCAATTTCTGAAAAGAGATCCTCTTGAGAAGAAAACTTTTTTTCTTTGGCGTGGTGTAATATTTGATTGAAAATGTCGTTCATTTTTTTCCTAAAATATCCTTTAAGGATTTACAGTTGCACCTGGTGTTTTTTTTACGGCTATCGGAACTCCCTTCGGCATATTTGACGAAGAATTCAAAGAAGCGCCATTCATATTTTTGACTTCCTCCTCTTTGACGTCATGGACAGAAGCTCCGCTCTGCTCTGTCTTATTTTTTAGTGCTTTTGCTCTTACCATACCATCGATTTTCGCTAACATTTTTGGATTATTTTGTAAAAACTCTTTTGCATTTTCTCGCCCTTGGCCAAGACGTTCATTTTCATAAGTAAACCAAGCCCCATTTTTTTGAATAATTTCAAACTCAGGACTACTTGCAAGATCAAGAACATCTCCCTCATTGCTAATTCCGTGACCAAACATAATATCGAATTCAATTTCTTT
>CANJMU010000141.1 GCA_947475135.1 Silvanigrellaceae bacterium | reverse complement strand
TAATAAAGAAAGAGATTTTTTCTTCAATTAAATTGAGTTGGCGATATTTTATTTGTTCTTCTGAGTACCAAAAATTGGATAATTTAAGGAGAATTTTTTCCATTTTTTTTTCTATTGTTAATGGAAAATTGTCATCTGTAAGTGATTTATAAATAGAAATTAATGTTTCATTTGAATTTTCGATATTTTCAAAAGATTTTAAAAATTTGAATCTTGGTTCTGAAGATAAAAAGGAAGCAAGTTGAATATCAAAATCAAGAAGTTCTTTTTGGCTGAGATATATTGAATTTTTATCATAGAAATCATTTTGAAATATTTTTAGTTTTGTAAACTTACGTATTTTGGTATTTGATGGAACTATCTCAATTTCTAGGAAATTAGATGAAATTAAATCTGAAATATTTATATTTCCAATAGATGTAACGCTCGAATATGTTTGTTGTTTATTGCAAGGAAAAATCAATTCAAAAATCATAAAAGGAGCTAGTTCATATTTTAGTGATTCAGAAAATAACAAAACTTTGAGCTCTAGTGGTAAATTATTTTGGAATGGGTGTTTTTTCATAAAATATCCTTAAATATCATTGCGTTGTATGAAAAACTAAAATATTTAATGAATGGTGCCGAGTGGTTCGGTTTCCATATATGGATTAAAGTGAACTTTTTTCTAAGTAAAATCAATAAGATATAATTTATTTATTGTCAGATCCTTCGTTTTGGCTTAGCTAAAGCTATGTCAGATATGGATGGTTTAATCTGAATTATTATATAAGTTTTTTAATAAATCAAAATTGGAATGGAGAAAAAATGGGAGATGTAATTGACTTTATTTCGAGAAAAAAAATCAAAGATAGTCAAGTTTTAAAAACAAATGAAAAAGATTCTTTAAAAATATCTAATTTTTTTGAAACAGTAAAAATAAACGAAGAGAATAAAAATAGAATTAAAAAAGAGCGCATACAGGCTAATAAGAATGTAATAAAAAGTTATCGTATAAAATAGTCTAACATTATTTATGGAATTCAAAGATGAACGATAATTTAATCATTATTGAAGAATATGTAAAAAATCGTGTAGAAAATAAACAAACAAAAGACATTCACTCTTTTTTTTGTTTAGATAAAAATAGTATGGATAATCACGTTCAAAAAATTAAAAAAAGCATTCAAAAAATAAATAATTTGCTTACTGATCTTCAAAATTTAGAAAAAAAGTAATATAAATTGAAACGAGTCTTTTGGAATTTTTTTCAAAAGCATCATATTTAAATTCATGTTATTAAAGGAAGTCCTATGGGGTCTATTCCATTTTATGCAAAAAGATTTGTTGCTGGAACAACATTTCATGAAGCTTTGCCTATTGTTAAAAAATTGAATCAAAAAAATATTTGCGTGACATTAGACGTGCTTGGAGAAAATGTAAAAAAAAAGTCTCAGTGTGAAGTGTTTACAAACGAATATTTAGAATTAATTTCAAAGATTTCTGAAGAAAAATTAAACGCTTATGTTTCCATTAAGTTAACGATGCTGGGTTTAGATATTGATGAAGATTTTTGCACGTTAAACTTAAAGAAAATTCTGGGCAAAGCAGACGCTCTCAGTTGTCGAGTTGCTTTTGACATGGAAGGATCGAATTACACAGAAAAAACTCTTGCCTATTATGAAAAAATGAGCTCGATTTTTCGTTCTGCAGAAATCGTATTACAGGCGTATTTATTTAGAACTGAAAAAGATATCGAAAGGGTCTTAAATTCGAATGGACGCCTTCGTTTATGCAAAGGGGCTTACAAAGAGCCTGAAACACTTGCTTTTCAAAAAATGAGTGAAATTCGTGAAAATTATAAAAAATTAGTTTCACGGTTATTATTGAATGGAAAACGTGTTTGTATAGCAAGTCATGATGATGAAATTATTAATTTTTGTAAAGATTTTATCAATAAAAACCACATTTCAAAGGATAGATACGAATTTCAAATGCTTTATGGAATGCGAGAAAAAACCTGGTTGGCAATATCTGGTAGTGGTTATAATATGACTGTTTATGTCCCTTATGGCATAGATTGGAAGGCTTATTTTTCTCGTAGAATTGTAGAAAGAAAAGAAAATTTATTTTTTGTTTTAAAAAATTTTTTTAAATCGTAAAAATTCATAAAATAGAAGAAACTTGACAAAATCATTTCCGAATACATGCTTCATGGATTAGGAGGTCATTTATGACATTTAAATTAACACGCAGATCTCAAGAAGTTATTAATAATTCTTTTCAATTCGCAAAAGAGCAAAAAAATCCAGAACTCATGCCATCGCATTTATTATATTTAATCTTTAAGGAAAAAGAAGAAATTGCCCAAATGATTTTTGCTCATTTGGGAATTAGTCTTTCTGTTTTAGAGAATGAATTAAGTAAAATTAATGATAAACTGCCAAAAATAAAAGGGCAATCCGATCCTGTTAATGGAAGTTTTTTCAATCATTATTTAGATGAAGTTGAAAAAATTCGAAAAAATATGTTTGATGATTATATTTCTATAGAACATTTTTTAATTGCGTCACCAATAACTAAACAAAATTCTGTTGTAGAATTATTTAATAAGTATCGTTTAGATATTGAAACTATTAAAAAATCCGTTCTCGCAATTCGCGGTACAAATAAAGTAACAGATGAAAACCCTGAAAATAAATTAGGTGTTTTAGATAAATATACAAAAGATTTAACAAAGCTGGCTTCGCAAAATAAATTGGATCCTGTCATAGGTCGTGATTCTGAAGTTCGTCGAGTTATCCAGATTTTGTCACGTCGTACAAAAAATAATCCAATTTTAATAGGAGAGCCTGGCGTTGGAAAAACAGCAATTGTTGAGGGTTTGGCACAAAGAATTATTCGAGCAGATGTGCCTGAAACATTGAAAAATCGCCGATTACTTTCTTTAGACATTTCTGCATTGATTGCAGGGGCAAAATTTCGGGGTGAATTTGAAGAGCGATTGAAAACCGTATTAAAAGAAGTTCAAGAGGCTGCTGGAAAAATAATTTTATTTATTGATGAAATTCATATGATGGTCAAAGCCGGGGGCGGCGATGGAGCGATGGATGCTGGAAATATGCTTAAACCAGCATTGGCTCGTGGTGAATTACGTTGTATTGGCGCGACAACTTTGGATGAATATCGAATTATTGAAAAAGATTCTGCTTTGGAACGCAGGTTTCAGCCCGTGATTGTTAATCCACCAAGTGTTGAGGATACAATCGCTATTTTAAGGGGTTTGAAGGAAAAGTATGAAATTCATCATGGTATTCGAATCAAAGATAGTGCGTTAATCGCGGCAGCAAAACTGTCTGATAGATACATTGCGGATCGATTTTTACCAGATAAAGCAATTGATCTGATTGATGAAGCTTCGAGTCGTTTAAAAATTCAGTTAGAGAGCGTTCCTGAAAAAGTTGATACGGTAGAAAGAAAAATATTGCAATTCAAAATTGAACTCGCCGCATTGTCTAAAGACTTAGATCCCCAATCATTAAATCGTAAAAGTGAGATAGAAAATCAAGTGAAACAGCTTGAATCTGAGGCTCGAATATTTC
>CANJMU010000140.1 GCA_947475135.1 Silvanigrellaceae bacterium | reverse complement strand
TAATATTCATTTTTTCTATTGTAGAGATAAGATATTTAAATGATTCTAGTGGGCGTTTTAGAAGATCCGAATATTCAATAAAGCCACGATTTGCATCAACCAATTCTCCGCTGGATTCAAATAAGCGGATATTTTGTATAATTGGTGGGTAATTTTGTATATTTTTTTCAATATTAATTGGTCTATCATTTGCATCCATTGCCATTTGAGGATCTACGGTTGCAATTCCAACTCTATAACGACAGCTAAAAAAGAATCTCTCAATTTGAATGTGCCGAAGTACTTTTTCAAAATCTCCTTTGTAGGCAATTAAAAGTGCATCAAAAATGTTTTTATTTTTTGCACTTAATGCACCATGTAGTAAGTGAATGGGTGTTGTTACTTTAGTTGTGTTTTTATGAATGAAATTTGTAAAAAGTTCGTTTCTGTATTCACTAGGCAATAAATATATTGGATTTTCTCTAAATTCACTTATAATTTTACATAAAATTTCATCATCACCGATATGTGCATAACTTTTATGTCCATTACTTTGATAACGACCATTTTCAAATCCAATGTGTTTATTTGATGGATATTCGCTTAATCCTTCAAATCCAATTTTATCATTTGGAAAAATCCAATTAAATTTATAGATTGCCCCTTCGTCAGTTTTTGAATACTCTTCTAATCCTTGTGCAATTGCTTCTGCGGCAGAAGATTTACTTGAACCATTAGGTCCGTGTAATAAAATTAATTTATCAACTTTTCCTTGTTTAACAAACTGTTCTAAAACTCTATAAATACTTTCATGAGCTTCTTCTTCTCCAATAATTGGGGATTTATTTTTATTTTTTAAAATCGAAAATAATTCAAAATGGTTTTTGTAATCAGAATAACCATGTTTTATTTTTGAAACGCCAAAAAAATTAAACATATCTAAAATATATTCAGAGCTATTTCTCGACAAATTAACAGCATTATTTTTATAAATTTCTAAAAATTCATCGTACGAAAGTAAGAATTTTTTTTCTTTAAATTCTTTTTTGTAATTTTCAGAAATTCCATTCATAACATCACTCGAATGAATTATATGGCTATTCATAAAAATTCCTATACAGTTGTTGTAAAATGATTCATAATCTATATTAACCTTATTCTAGAATTATGAAATAATAAATTGCGTCAACGTGTAGACAATCAATATTTACTTACTGTTTTTGCAAAAAGGGAGAACCTCATTGAAAAAAAAATTTATTTTAGATACCAATGTTATACTAGCAAACCCAGCATCAATTTTTTCATTTGAAGATAATGATATCTATATTCCAATTTCGCTTATCGAAGAAATTGATACCTTTAAAAAAGGATTGAGCGAAATTGGAAGAAATGCACGGCATTTTTCAAGAATTCTTGATGAACTTAGAAATCGCGGAAGTTTAAGTAAAGGAATTCCTCTATTTACAGATAAGACGGACTCAGGAAATATTTCTGTTGTTTTAGAATCCGATATGTCACTTTTGCCACCACATTTTGAAAGAAAACCAGATAATTTAATTCTTAGTGTGTGTTTGATTTTGAAAAAAAAATTCTCAGATGTTCCTGTGTGTTTAATTACAAAAGATTCAAATTTGAGAATTAAGGCAGACGCTTTGGGAATTCATGTGTCAGATTTTGAAGCGGATAAGGTTAATATAGAAGAACTATATACAGGTGTTGCTCAATATGATGTTAATAATGATATTTTAAAAAAATTTACAGCTACAGGAAGTGTTTCTTTAGATAAAATTCAGAGTAATGAATTATCACCAAATCAATTTGTTATTTTAAAAGATATTCAAGACTCAAAGCAATTAATCTATGGAAAATACGATCATATAACAGGGAATTTAAAAAATGTTAATTTTGGCGGCAAAGATTTTGTTTGGGGAATTTATCCTAGAAATTTAGAACAAAGTTTTGCATTAGATTTATTGCTTGATGACAATATTAAACTTGTTACTTTAGTAGGAACTGCTGGTACTGGTAAAACATTATTAGCAATTGCTGCTGGATTAGAAAAAACAACAGATGAGGCGCGTTACCATAAATTACTTGTGAGTCGACCTATATTTCCATTAGGAAGAGATGTTGGCTTCTTGCCAGGAACATTAGAAGAAAAATTAAATCCATGGATGCAACCTATTTTTGATAATTTGGAACTTTTGCTTGGTGGAACATCACAAGGTAGGCAAAAAAGACTTTCACAAAGTTACCATGAGCTTATAGATCAAGGAATATTAGAAGTTGAGCCATTGACTTATATTAGGGGACGTTCAATTCCAAATCAATATTTTATTGTAGATGAGGCGCAAAACTTAACACCACATGAAATTAAAACTATAATCACACGAGCAGGAGAGAACACAAAAATAATTCTTACTGGTGATCCTTATCAAATTGACAACCCTTATGTTGATGCGGCTTCAAACGGGTTAACATATGTTGTCGAAAAAATGAAAAAAGAATCAATCACTGGACACATCACTTTAGTGAAGGGGGAGCGTTCTCCTCTAGCGACCATAGCTGCAAATTTACTTTGATTTTTTTTTGTAAAAAATAGAATTTCCTAAAATTATATCCACAACACGATTTAAATCTTCTGCAGAAAAATATGCAATTTCAATACGCCCATTTGTTTCATCTCCATTAATTGTTACCTTTGTTCCTAAGAATCCTTTAATTTGATCACAAATATATCTCATATCAGGTTTTTCGTGTCTGGCGTTCTTTTTTTCTTTTTTTCTTTTTGATTTTGCAATCAAAACATCAAGTTGTTTTACAGATAAAGATTCTTCAATTGTTTTATTAAAAAGCTGCAATTGCTTTTTTGGTTTGTTATCCAACGAAAGTAAGCTTTTTCCGTGAGCTGTTGTAATGAGTTGCTTTTCTAAGCCATCTAAAATTTCTTTTTGTAAGTCAAGCAATCTCACATAATTTTGAATTGTTGTTTTATTTTTTCCGACTCTTTTGCCAAGACTTTCAAATGAATATTGATATTCTTTCATAAGTCTCAAAAATCCCCGAGCTTGTTCAACTGAATTTAAATCTTCTCTTTGTAAATTTTCTATAATACCAAGCTCAAAGCTCATTTCCTCTGTTTCATCTCTTAAAATGCATGGTATTTTACTAAGCCCAGCAATTCTAGACGCCCGTAACCTTCTTTCTCCAGCGATAAGCACAAATTTATTATTATCTATTTTTTTTACCAGGAGTGGTTGTAAAATTCCATGATTTTTAATGGAAACAGATAACTCTTTTATAGTTTCATCATTGAAACTTTTTCGTGGTTGTAATTGATTTGTTCCAATTTTATCAATATCGATAAATTTTATATTGTTCAATTCATGTTCAGCTTTATTTAATTCTATATTTTCAGACATAATATTGGATCCTCAGAATAGGAAGAAGTTATTTAATTTTATACTCGACCTTCCAGTTTTTTAACAAAGCTATATTTTTCAAGTAATTTAAGAACACTTCGTTTTCATCCTATCCCGCTTCCTCTTTATGTATAGAGTTGTATCAGGGATATCATCAATTTTCTTTCGATTTAAATGTTTTATAGAATCTC
>CANJMU010000139.1 GCA_947475135.1 Silvanigrellaceae bacterium | reverse complement strand
TGATCGTGAAAAAACAATTATCCCATGATATTTCTTTGTTACTTTCAAAAACAGCAGCGGCTTATTTAACTCAAGAGACAATTCCACAACTGTTAAATTTAATAAAAAAACAATCTCATATCGATATTTCTTTTGTTGAAATTTCAGGATGTATTGCAAAAACATACAGTTTAACTGGACAGTGGGAACTCGTGGATGAATGGATTTCCATGGCGCAAAGTCAGAATAATGAAGACAAAATGTTGAAAGGAAATTTATTTGAGCTGAAAGCTTTAAGTTTAATCATGCAAGGTTCTGACTTTAAAAAAGCACAAAGTTTATTAGAAGCAGCAATAGCTTGTTACGAAAGCTCGGATAGAATTCCACAAGAAATAAAAATATTGCATGGATATATATTAGTCGCTCAAGGACATATTGCTCAAGGTATGGATAAAATTAAGAGCAATATAAATGAAAATACATCAATTCAAGGTTTTTACTTTTTTATTAAAGGTTTAGAAAGAGCCGGAACCCTAAATTCGATGGAAAAAGAATCCATTGATAAAATTATTCATATTTTTCCTCTTAATACTTTTGAACAAAAAATGGTGGAAGAAATTTATTATACCGTTTCATCAAAAGTCACCTCCGCGCCCATGGGACTTGCCAGTTAACTTATTTGCCCTCGGGATATCAAAAATTTTGTCAGTTTTAGTTTGCATTCTTAAATATATTCCATTAAATTCTTATGATTGCTTTTATTCTATGTCACTTTAACTCATTTGGTTTCTAAAAAAAATTATGGCCAAAAAAAAACAAGCCCCAATTTCTAGCGTCGATTTAAAAAAAATAAGAAATAAAGTCACGTTATCTCAAGATTGGTGGCACGATAAAACACATATATTATTAGATATGGATGGGACTCTCATTGGCCAACCAGGAAAACTTTTTCATAATTTATTTGCCTTAGGTATTTTATTTCGCATGAGAAGTTTTGGGTCCGTTTTTGACATCATCCGTGCGGCAAAAAAAACAAAAGATATTCTTCTCTCAAATCATTCTTTTGCAACCAACGAAGAAGCTTTTTTTGAAACCATTGCCAAAGAACTCAATTCGAGCCGTAAAAAAGTAGAAGACTTTATGTCTAAATTTTTTGATTCCGATTATCCTTTTATCTGTTTATTTTTGCATAGTGAACCCTATGCACGAAAATTAATCGATCTCCTCCACACATCAAAAAAACATGTTACCTTAGCAACAAATGCCGTTTTTGGACGCAAAGAAATTGAACTGCGTCTCAAAGCAAGCCAACTTTTTCTTCATGATTTTGACTTAGTCACCTCATGGGATGTCATGAAAATTTCAAAGCCACATGCTAATTTTTTTAACGACACATTAAAAAAAATCGGAGCCACAGCAGAAAATACCGTCATGATTGGAAACGATCCCTACTATGACCTACCTGCACATGAGCTAGGCATCCAAACTCTTCTTGTGGGAGAACGCCTTACAATTCAAGACATCGCCGAATCCTTGGAAGAATCCCTTCATCTTTCTAAGTCATAACCCATTGTAATTCTTAATTTAAATTGACCTTATTTTATTTTTATAAAAAAAGCTTAATCTCTTTCTCAAAACAACCGAAAACACTTTTGTATGATTCCAATGCTCTCATTGGATTCAGAAAAAACTTTCTTTTTTTGAAAGAGGGAAAAGATATGATTATGGCAAAAAATGCTTCCACCAAGTCTAAAAAAAGAACTGTGAAGACGAAAGAAAAATCAATTAAATTAAAAGAAAGTAAAATCTTAGCAAAAGGCAAAATGATAAAAAAAACTCCCGCTGCTGATTCAAAAATGAAAATCATCATGGATTACATTCACTCAGAAAAAAAATCTCAAAATTTTAAATTCACTGATAAAGTAACAAACAAAACTCTCCCTTATAAAATGTTTAGATCACTTGATCATCATGAAAAAGATATGATTGTTCGAAACTCAGCTGAGTTAATAAGACATCATTTCTTTCAAAATACTGATTTTAAAACACAAATTTTTTGCTTTTCAGAACTCTTTGGATCAGAAAAAGATTGGGAACATCTCCATTTATTTTTAGATTATATCTTTTTTGGACCAATTAATATCGATTTACTAATGAAATTAAGTGAAAAAATATTTCAACTTATTGATGAAGAATGTCAAAATGAAATGAGCACAACACATATTACTGGGACTGGCTTAGCCCTTCTGACAGAAATTGGGGTGAAAGTAAATAAAAGCTTAGAAATCGCTCATGATGCGGCACGAATTAAGCACATCAACTTTATTGAATACCTCACAAGCAACATGCTTGCCCGCAGTAACGTGAATAACGATACAATGCGCATTGGTCTTGTTTATTATTTTTCAAAAGTCGAACCCATGTCTAAAGTTAATATCCAAAAAATTCTGAGCCGTTTTGGACGAAGTTTATTGGAACATGTTCTTCAACTTTATTTTAGTCATTCAAAAAAATCAGACTTAGCCTTTTATTTTATTATAGAGCACTTAGATAACTTTATCTTTAGCTCACCTGCTTTAGCAGAAATGAGCAACTCTGTTCTACAAAATCAAATGTTTAAACACCCGCAAGAATTTCCTTTGCTTCTCAAAAAATATATCTCTCATAAAGAAAAAAATATCAATTACAATGAAGCCAGAGCCCTTATCATTCATTTATCTTTTTTACTTAAGGCAACTTGTGAAGTAAATCAAAAAAATTTAATTGATTCCATTCTAGAAATTACATTTAATTATATTTATACATTTGAAAATAAATCCAAAGATACTTTGTTAAACTTATTCGATGTCATTGGAGAGATTATTTCCACAAGCAAGTCACCCAAAGCCAAAGAAATAACGGCCATCATCTACGACAAAATTTTAACCAATTCTAAAATGATTGAAGCGGTCAATGCCTATAAACTCATTCATCTCGATATGAAAAATTCCAGTTGGATTAAAAAATTAAAAATGAATGCCGTAGGAGATAAAAAACCCTCTCCGCTAGATGAGATTCTTTTGCTCGCAAGTTAATTTGCAATTCGACTTCTATGTTCCTATCATCAAAAAATCTTGATTTCGATGATAGGAGTTTTTCATGAAATTTTTTGTTCACTCGAATGCCATCATTTGAAGATATTTTTTTCCATTAAACCAGACAGAAAGGACCAGGATTTTTTGTAATTGCTCAATAGCGGGAGGCGACCGTCATTCCGCGGCGAGCCCTTTGGCGAGACCGCGGAATCCACTCTTCAATTGTATTTTAAATTTAACCCTTATATTTCAATTATCATATAAAAATGTGTTAATTTTTTTTTGCGGAAAAATATAATTTCCAATAGTTTTACTGGCTCCAATATTCAAATTGCCGACGAGATGATTCTTTTTTTCATAATTAAAATTTTCAAATTCTATATCAACCATAACAGTCAAAATAAAAATATTGTGTCTTAAATAGCGTTTTGAGATAGGATAAAATCCTCTCTATCAATTTATTTGATAATATTTATTTAAATTATATATTTTACTTATATAAAATTCTTATTTATATTTCAAAAAGGGAATGAAGTTCCATCCTAAAATAGACTAAGAAAGGTTCAATTATGACTGACTT
>CANJMU010000138.1 GCA_947475135.1 Silvanigrellaceae bacterium | reverse complement strand
GGAAAGCGTAAGTTACCTTATCAATGAAATTTACCCTTGTTTGCAAGGGGAAGGAATTAACTTAGGAAAACCCTCTCTTTTAGTGCGTTTTCAACTGTGCAATTTGCGATGTGCCTGGTGTGACACGCCTTACACTCACACTTATAAAAGCGATCCTGTGGATAAAAATAACCCCCAAGGCGCACAAAAATATAAGCGAAAGACACAAAAAGAGTTGATTGCAGAAATTGAATCTTATGCTCCGCTTAAACATTTGATTTTAACAGGTGGTGAGCCCACATTGCAAAATATTGGCTTATTGATGGAACAACTTCATAAAGAAGGTTACACCGCAGAAGTCGAAAGCAATGCCACTCGCATTCCCCATTTAGAGACCAAGGGGTTCTTAAAATCACATTATCAGCTTATGCAATGGAATTTATCGCCAAAGTTTGAAAATGCCGGTGAAAAAATCAATGAAAAATCCATGCATCACTGGGGCCATTTATGCCAGACACAAAAAAATATTTATTTTAAATTTGTCATTCGAAAACAGGAATACCAAGAAGATTTAAACATCATTTTAGATTTACAAAAAAAATTTGATCTTCCCGCTTCTCAGATTATTTTAATGGCAGAAGGCGTGACACAAGAATCTCAACTTAATAATATTTGGTTGCATGATATTTGTTTGAAATATCAATTTCGATACACACCACGCATGCATATTTTGATATTTGGGAATCAGAGAAGGACGTAACAGTTACTGACAGCTTACAGAAGGAGCCTCAAGACTACCTGGTAAACTATTCGTACAAGTCCTTGTGCCCAGAACCATTGGATTGGTTAGAAAATCAACGACAGCGGGATTCGTTCCATCAATCGCTTTAATGATTAAATTGTCACCACTGGGACACGCCACAGATAAGACCGCATCGCTACCATCTGAAGGTGAAATATCACACGGCAAATTGCTTGGACTGTTGCCTGAACAAGAACAAAAAAACTGAATTTTAGGCGATCCATAAAAACTCATTCCATAAAAAAGTTTTCCTACGGAATAGGTTGAAAAATTACTATCCATTTTTAAATTATATTGGACTGATCCACCACTGGAATCGAGATATTTGATCATTGGATTTGGCATATCTGCTGTTACAATATCTGGAAAAACAGGACTTTTGAGGGGGGGGCTTAAGGAAGTTAATCTTATTTCTGAATTACAGTCAGCACATTCAGCAGCTCTTAAAAATTTATCCACACCTGTTGATGTCATATCATTTGGACTTATTTTACAAGCTTTCGTTTGCGAAGCTCCCCCCGCATGACTATAACTGCAATCCGATAAACTATCGCCAGAAGCGCCCGTGGCAAAATCCACATTCACAAAGCAATAATTCGATGAGCTACTTGGATAACAGAAAGGTGCGCCTTCATTTGTGGTACGATGAAGGGGAATCAACAAAGATGTGTTGTCATTCGCAGAAGAAACCAGTTCTAACGCGAGGGGCGGATCGAAATCGAACACAGGAAGCAGCTGAGCCATACGTATGGATTTATCACTACCTGTAACGAAAATCGGGTCAGAATAAAACGCCCCCCCCGGGATAGAAACAGGCCCCCCTTGAAGTTCATCATAAAGATAAACCTGAAAATGCTGACTTATTGTCAAGTTGCTATTATCGACCTCATTTAAACCATTTACTTTCAAAGCTAAAACTTTTTTGACAACTTCAGTCGTCGGCTCTGTGATTCCACACGAATATTCCTGACCTTCCTTGTCTGACGCTTCAATTTTAAAAGCACATATTTTTGCATGAAAATTAGAATTCGTGACCTCGGTAGATTGAAAGTAAACTGGAAAATCAGAAGAAATTTCAGATGACAAGACTACCATCATCAAATTATATTCAATTTGATAGTCACGTCCTCTTTTGACAATAAAATTTTGGGTTTCAATTGTCCAACTTGTAGGATCACCATCAATTGTACCTGCACCCTTTGAAACAATATCTCCTGATTTTTTTTCCCTAATTCGATAACCAAAATAAACTGGAATTTTTGGAATCTCTATTCCAACATTTTTAAAATCCTTTGCCTCTGGTCGAAACACAATTTGATATGTTTTTTGATGGCCACAAGAGATGAATCCTAAAATCAAAAAAAAAGAAATCAATAAATATTTAACCAACATAATTTTCCTTTTTAGAAAATTTGTCCAAAAAAATAGCGCTGAATAGATTAGAATATTTATTTTAAAAAAATACAAATGGTAGGCGTCAGAAAAACAAATGTCTGTTTTTATTTTTGGTGGGATTGATCAATTATATGTAAAATATAACGCTTATTTAATTTTGCAGCACCGCAATTTAAAATGGTACGAATGGCATCTGCTGTGCGTCCACTTTTTCCAATGATTTTACCAACATCTTCCTTGGCAACTTTGAGTTCAAGGACATTTGTTTGTTCACCGCTAATTTCTTTGATTTCGACTTTGTCGACATCATCTACCAAAGAGCGAGCAACATATTCGATGAGTTCCTTCATAGTAGAAGCTGATCCGCTAGACATTGAGCAATCTCCTTTCAATAACAAAATAGCAAGGTCCGTCAATTCTCCGTGATTTATCCAACCAACGATCTTAGTTTACTTTTTTTTTTGACGATGATCCACCTAGTGGAGGATTTAAAAGTGCCGAACCCTTATTTTGAATTAAAAAATGGTCATATTTTCGTCATTGCTGAAACTCCAGGTGGAATTTACAATCCTATCCAAGTGAAGAAAATCCTTGAGCTTCTTGAAAAAGATGTTGTTTTCCTAAAAGCCACAGAAGATCATCGCATTGGATTTATGATCGCTCCCGATCAAATTTCACCCGTGGAAACAAAACTTTTAGAATGCGGAATTCAGCTTCGCCATTATCGAAATCAAGCAAGGCTTTCGCCGAAAGCTTGTCTTGGTGAATTATGTCCAAAACACAAGCAAAAATCATTAGAAGATTCCATTGATTTAAGTGAAGATCTTTATAAAAAAATGAAAGAAAACAACATATCTCTTGATATTGGAATTAACGGTTGTGAAGAAGCCTGCGTCACATCAGCAACAAATGATATTCATCTTGTTGGTAACGATGAAGGTTACGAAATTTATTTAGGCGGAAAGTCGACACAGTACCCGGAATTGTCGATACTTGCCTATGAACCTGTTCCAAAAAATAAATTAAAAGATGTGTTGAGCGGCATTATCGATGTTTATTGCAAAAATAAAAAAGAAAACAACACCTTAAAAGATTTGATTGAAGAAAAAGGAATTCAACTCTTTTCCGATGCCATTGATGTTTTATTGAATGGAGAAAAAACAATAAACGTATCTGAAGAGAAAGAAGAAAAGACAGATATCAAACCAGAAAATTCTGTTGCGCTCAACGAAGACGAAAAGAACAAAGTACCTTCAGATCTGCCAAACGAAGAACAAAAAAATGAGGAAATCCTGGAAACAGAAAAGTTAGTTGAAGAACCCGAATCAGAGGCTGAATTGAAGAACGATGCAGATGAAAATATGGAGAAAATTGAAGATGGAGAGAAAGCTGAAGATGAACCAGAAATTGAGGATAAATTAAGTGTTCGCACAGAAGGTTTATTTATTGTGATTTCG
>CANJMU010000137.1 GCA_947475135.1 Silvanigrellaceae bacterium | reverse complement strand
TTTTTTTCCGCTTTAAGAAATTTGGAAATATTTCAGAACTTATTCGTGCGGCGAAAAAAACAAAAGAAGTGATGTTGACTTCTCATAAATTTGAAACAAATCAAGATGCTTTTTTTGAAACTTTATCTGCTGAACTTCATTCTAGCAGGGGTCGAATAGAACGATTTATGAAGCGTTTTTTCGATGTGGAATATCCATTTGTCTGTTTATTTTTACATTCGGAACCTTATGCAAGAAGACTGATTGATCTTCTTCATTTGACCAATCGTCATATTACCCTAGCGACAAATTCTGTTTTTGGTCGTCGTGAAATTGAGCTGCGTTTGAAATCCAGCGATCTTTATTTGCATGATTTTGATCTTGTGACGTCCTGGGATGTGATGAAAGTCACAAAACCAAATGAAGATTTTTTTAGTGAAACTTTAAATAAAATCGGTGCAACTCCTGAAAATACTGTGATGATAGGCAACGATCCGTTTTACGATTTGCCAGCCCATAAGTTAGGGATTCAAACTTTGTTGGTTGGAAAGAAATTAACTCTTCAAGATATTGTCGAGTCATTGGAAGAAAATATTAGGCAAAATGATTTGAAAAAAGTTAAATGAATGAATATAAAAAAAATTCTTGCACAAAAAGAAAAATTGGTAAGTAAACACCCAAATTTAGAAAACTATTTTATCCCTATTTATCTCCAAGAGTGGAATTGCACCATTCCGTTTTTACCTATTCGTTGCTTTCGTGATTTTGATTTGCATGCGGAATATTCCAGTTTAAAAAACGATCATTATAAAATCTTTCTATCTAGCGGCAGCACTGGGAACAATCCAGCCCATCACATTTTTTCAAAGGAGTCTTTAAAAAGTTACGAGAAAAATACCTGCAATGGTTTCGAAAATTTTTTAAAGAAACACAAATTTTCTAAAGGAACACCAATCATTTCTTTAGTTCCAAAAACATCACAATGGCCAAAAAGTTCATTAGCATTTATGATAGAATCTTTTTTAAAAAATCAATTTCAAATTATTTACTGTGATGTTGAAGCTAATCCTCATAATATATTTCATGCCTTTTCTTCCTTTGCAGAAGGATCGGACGTCATCATTTTTGGTACAACATTTCATCATATGTTGCTTATTTATTCCTTGTCCGCATTAGTGAATAAAAATAATAATTCGCAGCAACAAAATCTTTTGCAAGTTTTTGATAAGTTACAGAATCTTTTTCAAAAATACTCTTTCAGCATCATCGATACTGGTGGAACAAAGGGGCGCACGCAGGCTTTTACTTTGGATGAAACCATTCATTTCTTCAAAAAATTTTATTGCGGAAAAAACTTTCGTTTTTTTTCAGAGTATGGAATGTGTGAACTGAGTTCCCAGGCTTGGTCCGCGCAGGAAAATATTCATGATGGTTCCTTTTTTTGCAATAAAACTTTAACACCATTTTCCATAGATTTGGACGACGGAAAAAGTTTGGAACACTTTGAAGATGGCTTTTTAGGAGTGGTTGATTTTGGAAACGAGGAGTCTTACCAAGCCATTATAACGGAAGATATTTGTTATAAATATAAAGACAATGAATTTAAATTATTGGGGCGTTCTCCGGATGCGAGTTTAAAAGGTTGTAGCCTCAATGTTCGGAGTTTTTTTCAATTTGAATCACACTCCAATCCTTTCAAAATAAAAAATCAGGAATCGATAAGGAAACAACAAAGCTTTGGTGATACAAGAAGCTTCATCGGTCAAATTCATGATTTTGATTCTCTCTTATCTCATTTAAATCCAGAATTTTGGACCGAAAAAAGCACAAGGGATTTAGAAAAATCTTTGAACTCTTTAAGGATTTTGAATTTTGTTTCTTTATCTTGCGAAGATTCAAATCTGAATATTTCCTCTCTACAAAAAAAATCTTTGCTGATTATAGCTTCATCGAACACCCCGATCGCTTGGGTGTATCCGTTTGTGTTAGCTGGTTTCAATGGCGCAAAAAGTGTGATTTTAAAATTACCTAGTCTGCGATTGGAAGATTCTTTTTCAAGGACTGTTCGAAATCAAATTCAAGATCTTCTTATTTTGTTTTCCAATTTATTTCCAAAAATGGATGTTTACTTAGACGAAGGAAAATCCTTATCTCAAATATTTAACGAGTTTGATTTTGTTTTAACTTTTGGGTCAGATGAAACCATCAAAACTATTTCTTCGCAAGTAAACAATAAAGAAACAAAATTTATTGGTTTGGGAGATGTTAAAAATTCGTATTTTTTGGAAATATTTTCTATGAAAGTTATGGTCGACATTTTATCTATTTGGAATGGTCGAGGCTGCTTGACCCCTTGTTCTCTTTTTATCAGGGAACAGGAGATATCACAAAACGATATTCAAAATTTTGCTGAAATTTTTGAAAAAGAAATGAGTGAACGCTATCAACTTTCTCCCCAGAAATATTTTCATTGTCACAGCTCAGCCTTTGTCAAATCACAATTGAGGCAAGCAAAATTAAATCCCGATCGTGTGATCAAAAAAAATCATACCTGTGTTGTCAATTTAATGGATGTTGAAGTTGATATATTAAAGACATTGAACCTGGATTTTCAGTTGAGTGGGTGTGGGTTTGTTTACTTGTTTTCTGAAAATACGATGAATTTATACAATTCTTATTTTACTTTTTATGAGTTATTCCCAAAAATAAATTCAACTCATATGGGGAAAGCTTGGAAGGAGATTTTTCGAAAAATTGGTCCATATATTTAAACGTATTCACTAAGGGAGCATAATCAATACTTCTATTCATTTAATCGAGTCATTTTCGGGAGCTTCAAAAACAGTATTTTATCTTTTTTCTGTTACTTTAAAATAAACTGCTGACATTCAGGTAAACTATCGAGAACTCCATCTAAAAAATCTTTTGGCATTTCTATTTTTTTACATCTGGATTCTTTTTCAAAAAGAGTCTCTCCGCATTGAATTTTTTTATTTATGTTTTCAAGGGAATTGATTTCTGAAATGTTATATTCTTTATGAGCATAGTTATTTAATTTGTAACTCACTTTTTCTGGTGACATGAGATAAGAAAAATGCCAGCCTCCATTTTCAATAATTTGTCTTTTTCTCCGCATTCTATGTCTAAAAATAGCAAGGCCTTTAATAATTCCGTGAACTCTTTGAGATCTCAATTTAACAAAAGAGGACCCAAAGGTTTTTTTGAATTCTAAAAAAGTTGTTACATTTGGGCCGTTCCATTTTGTGTTTTCACCAGTCTGATTGTTATAGTGAAGGTTATTAAAATAAAAATAGTACATATTTTGAATCAGGCGTGCCCATTGATATTTTTCTGGATCAAATTCATTCAGTTTTTTATAATCCCAAATTTCATCCAGATCAGAATGTATAATAAGATCTGTGCTTTTTGCATGCCCAAGACCGCGAATCAATGCATTTCTTTGAAATTCTTCATAGATCCAGGGATCTCCATTGTATTTAGGAAAATTATCGACAACAATATAACTCGACCTTCCAGTTTTTTAACAAAGCTATATTTTTCAAGTAATTTAAGAACACTTCGTTTTCATCCTATCCCGCTTCCTCTTTATGTATAGAGTTGTATCAGGGATATCATCAATTTTCTTTCGATTTAAATGTTTTATAGAATCTC
>CANJMU010000136.1 GCA_947475135.1 Silvanigrellaceae bacterium | reverse complement strand
TCCCGAACGGTGGTTACCGTGGAATTATTTAGACACGATTAGTTTACTTAAATGAACACGCCAAATATTATACTTGTATTGATTTTTCGTGTCTAACTGGTTTTCTGGGAGGACACAAGGCCAATCATATGATCTTTAAATAATCCAGAAAATCCAAACATCCCGGCATCTATTGTGTCATGCCATTTTTGAACTAGCCATTGAGATGGTGGTCTATTCAGCATATTTTCTAACTGCACGACGTAGAATTTTGAATCCCCGTCAACTTTAAAATGAAATTTAATTATGAAATAAGTAATAATAAAAAAAGAAATCAACCATAGAAACATAGATAAAATGTGATCAAATTTTAAATTTTTATTAAATTCCATGCAATTTATCTTCCTTAAATAAAATTTATTATCACTTAAGGTTACATCATGGGTGTCATTTTTTCTAGACAAGGAAAAAATTATTTTTCCAATAAGTTAATTAAACTCATCGAAATTAATTTGTATTATATCGGTAGAAAGTCCATGCAGGACAAGACTTTGGACATATATTTTGTCACCATCAATCCGTGATTTCCAATTTAAATTTATTTTTTTTGAATAGAGAATAGACGAGTATTCCAATTCAGATTCAATTTCTAATTTCGTACCAGTTTTTAAAGATAAAGTTTCGTAGATAGAATTAACATTAAGCTTTATATTATTTGTTTGAATTTTATTATTTTGAATAAATTTATTTTTATCCTGATTTTGAAAATAAAAAATATTATTTTCAGTGAGTGAATATCCGCCGCAAGTTAAATCTCTTAATAAATGTGGTGTTAAATGGGGAATAATTTCTTTGAAGTTTTTTTGTATTTCCGGGTTAGATGCAAATAAAACATGAAAACTGTCAGAATCTATCTGAAAAGAATAAATTAAATCTCCTGTCAGAGATAAAATATTTCCATAAAAGTTATTAAAATGATTGCTCCACAGGCCTTCAAATTTGACGTTCATTGGTAAAGATTTTGATGATAATGTAGCTAAAAATTCAGGCTCAGATTCATCCGAGCAAAGTAATTTTATTTTTTTTGAATAGTCATAAATATTTGCTGTCGTTGGCGCAATAAGATTTTTTTGATAGCGATCGGAAACACAGGAATTTAAAATAAATAGTATAAAAATTAAATGAAAGAAAAAAAAATTTTTAAAATCCTGTTTTTTTTCTTTCAATATCAACAATATTTTCATGAAAAATATCTTTCAAACGAGAATTTCATTTTCTTTTGAGTAAGTGTTTCATAAGCGCGTATCCCTGTTGGCGAGGTGATATTAATTTCTCCAACCTTATTTCCAATCAAGTCTAAACCTGCAAAAAATATCTGATGTTTCTTTAAAAAATTCCCAATGTTTTTGCATAAAAATTGTTGTTCCTGATTCATTTCTTTTAAAATTGTTTTTCCACCTTGCGCCGTATTTGAAATAATCGAGCCTGATTGTGGAAGGCGCACAAAATGAAAATAAACTTCACCTTGAATAAAAAAAACTCGCCGATCTCCATCGGTGGAGATATTTTGTAAGAATGGTTGAACTAAATAAAGGTCATCTTTTTCTTTATTTTTTTTAAATTGTGAAATCAGTTCTTTCGGATTTTTAAATAATTGCACATCATTTCCACCGTGGCCCAACCAAGGTTTTTGAATAAAAGATGAATTTGGAAATTGATTGCAAAATTCTTCTATTGTTTCAATATTTTTTGTTAAGCATGTTGGAATTAAATTTTCTTGATTTAAATAACCTTCTTCATAAGCGCGCCACTGAAAGGATTTTTCATGGAATTGTAATAATTTTTCGGGTGGATTGAATATTTTAACTTTTGTATTGGTGCATAAAATCCAACATAAATTTTTATAGTTTTCATCAAAAGGAGGGTCTTTGCGAATAAAACAAATATTAAATTCATGAAATGCCGTTGATGATGTTTCTTTAAGTTCAAATTTTTTATTATGATTTAAAATAATTTGTTTAGGATTTATGATTTGAATTTCATGATGAACAAAGCTGACATCAGAGGATTCGCACCAATAAATTTCCCACTTTTCATGAAGTGCAGATTCTATAAAAAAAAAGGCTTGAGTCTGAGGGGGTTTTTAATTGAAGGAAGGGATCGCCAATGATAAGGAGTTTTTTTGTTGGCATAGTATTTTCCAGTAGACTTTTGTGAACGGATATTCAAAAAATCAAAAAGGCCTTCAAATGTTTGAAGGCCTTTCTTGTTAGAAACGGTAGTGAGCAAAAGCTTTGTTTGCTTCAGCCATTTTGTGAATGTCTTCACGTTTTTTAATTGCGGCACCACGACGATTCGCGGCATCAAGAACCTCTGCAGCAAGTTTGTCGCACATGGACTTTTCGTTACGTAAGCGCGAATAGGCGATTAACCAACGAATTGCCAAAGCCTGGCGGCGTTCTGGGCGAACTTCTACTGGGATTTGATAGTTTGAACCACCAACACGGCGTGTGCGAACTTCAACCTGTGGTTTTAAATTTTCAAGGGCTCTTTTGAAAACTGTAATAGAGTCTTCCCCTTGAATTTTTTTAGAAACAGAATCAAGTGCGCCATAAAAAATTTTTTCTGCAGCACTTTTCTTGCCTTTTTCCATCATACAGTTGATGAATTTAGTAACAAGAATATCTCCAAATACAGGATCTGCTAAGACTTCTCTGCGGACCGGACGACGTCTACGTGACATAAAAAAACCTCATAAAATAAATCTTCAAGAAAATCTTTACTCAAATTAACAAAAAATTTTGTTTATCTGTTGTTCCTTTAGGTACAATTGAAAAAATTGTAAAAGAGTGGAACCTCTCTCTGATGAGACTTCCTGAACGTAAGGTGATTCAAGAAGTTCCTTTTTGGCAGAATTACTTCTTGCCACCTTTTTTTGCTGGTTCTGCAGCAGCAGCTCCACTTTTTGGTTTTTTTGCACCGTAAAGTGAGCGGGATTGACGTCTTTTGGTGACACCGGTTGTGTCAAGAGCGCCACGAACAATATGGTAACGCACACCAGGTAAATCTTTAACCCGTCCGCCACGTACTAAAACCACAGAGTGTTCTTGTAAGTTATGTCCTTCTCCTGGGATGTAAGAAATAACTTCAATTCCTGTTGTTAAGCGCACTTTTGCGACTTTACGAATAGCAGAGTTCGGCTTTTTTGGGGTTGTTGTATAAACACGAGTACAAACTCCACGGCGTTGTGGGCACTCTTTTAGGGCGGGGGATTTTCCACGATAAGCGTTTGGTTGACGCCCTTTTTTGATGAGCTGATTAACAGTTGGCATGTGAAACCTTTCTTGTGCAAGTTCTGAATAAATGCCTACAAATAGGTGGGAATCGTAGAAAGACTTCCTCTATTTGTCAACATAAAAAAATAAAAATTCGTATGTCCTGGATAAATTGAAAGAGGAGTGGTTTTCAAAGGCGGAGAATTTTGCATGATTTGTTACTTTTCATCCAACAAGGAAAGGTGCGTACTTCATTTTTAAAGCAAAACTGATCCAGTATGAGGAAGGAAAAATAAATTCGACTGATTTAAGGATAAGCGATGCAAATTCAACCAGGACAGCTTTCACTCTTTGGCTTTGGTGAGCAGCCGTTGTTAGGTCGTGGAATTGAAATGGCAAAAGAT
>CANJMU010000135.1 GCA_947475135.1 Silvanigrellaceae bacterium | reverse complement strand
GAATGCAAAGAACTTTCAAAGTCGAGCTCTTGCGTAGATTCATTCAACTTTGAAAAATAAAAACTCGTTTCATTCTTTTCTGCATCACCATCGATAAAAATTAAAAGATCATTTGAATTGATTGAAACTTGCTTTTTATAAATAAAACTTTCAGAGACATTATTTTTCAAATGAAAAATTTGACCAGGAGACGCAAGAGTTTTTATTTCTAAATTATTTTCGAAAAGAGCAAGACAACCATCATCTTTCACAACAATATTGAACTTAGAATTATCTGAACTTAAATTCTTTCCAAACGAGGCCACAGGAAAACTGCAAAAAGATGCTGCTGCAGTTGATAAAAAACTTCTTCTTTTCATAAATATGGATGTCCCTACTTAAAAATTAGTTTTTTGGAAAAATAACTAAAAATACACAAGCCTCTGAACTATTATTCACAAGAAAATGTTGAAATTCCTTTGGAATAAAAAAACATTCCTGCGATTTCATGGGAACTTCTAAAGAATTTTTAAGAAAATGCAAATCCTTATTTAAGGTGTAAATAAGATGATAAGGGTTCTCTTTTGAAAAAAAGTAATTTTGTTGTGAACTTAACGTCACACGATAAGCACAAAAATCTGAAAATTGGCAAATCCATTCTTCTAAAACAAAATCATTTTGAAATTTAATTTCCAATTTTTTTTGCTGAAAAGGATCAAACCGCATTTTTTGCAAAGCTTCTTTGGTGTTCCATTCTTTCTGCGTTAAGACTTTTTGAGCAAAACTGAGGATTGCCCGCTCATAGGTTGGGGTTTGAAATTCTACAACCTGCACACCGTGCTGCAAAGCGTGCGGAGTGAATGTAGGAACCTGCACAACATCGGAAACATTTAATGGTAAATAATAAGTAAAGGACTCCATGTGTTTTCTTTTTTGAATTTCTTCATTCCTTAAATCGACAGGAAGTTCACTAGACCACCACTGTAAAAGTTCGTTTGAAATAGGATCGTTCAAGGGAATTTTATTTTCTATTCTTTTTTCATCAAAGATTGCATCAATTTTTCTTCGAACAATTTCATAATTTTCAATAGATTCTAAAATATCTTTTTGAAGTGTTTCCTTATTGTTTTCATACTGCAGCGAAATTTCTGGGTGAATTCCAATACGAATTGATGGATTAGGGGACTTTGTCTGCGTCACAATATAAACTTCATTTTTTTGTTCATGCATTTCAAAATAAAGATCGCCATAGACCTCGACATCCAGTGGATCCAATATTTTCACTAAAACCAAAGGGTAATTTTTAAGTAACAAAGATTGAAAGGCATCAAAAAAATAAAATAAAGGAACGGCTTCGGAAGAATTTTTGTAAGGTAACGCTAAAGAAACGCCTCGTTTTTCACACCCCGTAAACCAAATTTCTTGCCCCCAAGGTTTGGGAATAAAAACCGGTTGAAACGAAATAGGATCGTGCATGGAAAAGGAATTTTTTTCTGAAAAATTAAAATCCTCAAAATTTGAATTTTCATTCCAAGAGTAATGCACTTCATTGTTTTTGAAAAACAGATAAAGATTTAAATTTTTTGTTTCGTTATTTCTGGGATCAAGAATATTTTTTTTGGAAACCAACACAGCTTTAGGATTGGATTTTAGAATTGCTAAACATTTTGAAAGTTCAGGAAAGGTTTCAAAAAAATAAAGTGATTTTAAATCCAACGACGACATTAATGCATTTCCTTATCGAACAATGAAAACTTGTTTGCATTCACGGCTTTCCAAAACTCGGGATCGGGCATGACGCCCACTTCAAAATGAAAGTCCTTAAAAAACTTTGATTCATGAACAACTTCTTCACGAATATCAAGACAAAATTTTTGAATTCCTTCCCCTTGCAATTCCAGATCATTTGTCCTTAAAAAGACAGCCCTGACCCATCCTGTTTCCTTATTGGCATTTGGCGGAAGCAAAGCGCCCACAGCAACAGCTGTGATTTTGTCATGTTTAGAAAGGGTTTTGAGGGTGTGTTGTTTTTGTTCTTCACTAAAAGCATCGGGTGGAAAGGCCACTTGAATGCCACTGTTTTCTTCCCCATTTTCACTAGCAGAACCTTCTGGATTGACTTGCGCTGCCTGCACAGGGGAACGATCGGTGTTTGGCACAATTCCCATAGCAAGTTGTTTGAATTGAATTTTATCTAAAGTCACAAATGGCGCACTTCCTGGATTGACGACAATCACTTCCACAGGACTATTTTCCAGCAATTTAAATAATTCTTGACCACGAATAGACACATAATGTCCCCCTTCGGCTCTCCAAAGTTTTGCAGATTTGGCACTTGTAAAAGCGGCCGCAAAATGAATTCCCTGTTGATTGGAAAGAATGGCAATGTTCATTTTATTTGTTGTCGTTGGTACGTTATCGTTACCTTTGTGAAGGGGCTCTACATTCTGGGGAACTTCAGAAGGCTCGGCCTCATCAGCTAATGCTAATAAAACATTACTAAACAAAAGCTCCTGATAAACCCGTGTTCTTGTTGTTGAGTTATCTTCCCGAGCATTTTCAATCATCGATTTTTCTAAATGCAAAGCGACTGGTGGCTCTTCATTTTGATTTGAATTTGAGGGGGATTGAGAAAGAGAACTAAAACTTAAATTTGAATTTGAGTTTGAATCTTCAGTCCTTATTTCTTTTGGTTGTAACTGCTCTTGTGCATTTTGTTTTTCGACTGAATTTTTTTTGCGAAAAATAGATTTTAAAACCATAGCTCACACCTTCTTCAATGAAATTGTTTGATTTGTTTGAGCTTTGGCAAGTTTCCAAAGCTTCTCCCAATCTTGTAAACTCATATGACCGCAAGATTCAAGTGTGAGTTCTTTTCCTTGTTCTCGCATTATTTTTTCCATGCACCGAAACCGACGAATAAATTTGTCCACACCATTTTGAACTATTTTTTCATAGTTGATTTCTGATTTAAAATGTTGCTGCAAATAAGCTAAAACATTTGCAAATCCAAAAACAACGTCACCAATTTCATCTTCAATTTTTGGAAGAATTTCATCTTTATTTTCTTGATTGAGTTTCATGATTTCTTCTTCAACTTCGAAAACTTCCGATTTTGCTTCTTCAAAAATTCCTGTCAAAGTTGGATAAGTAAATCCTAAATCATAAGCCTCTTTTGAAATTTTTTGTGCAAAAATCAGTGAAGTTAATGTTTCCTTATGATTTGCGCTCTCCAACAACGTTTTTTCTTTTTCATTTTGAGAATAAGGGAACATTCCATTTTTTGAAATCTGTGATTTTTTGGGATCCCCATCAATATTGATAAGTGATGATAAATAAAAATCGGGAGGATAAAACCCAGCTAATTCTAAAACTGTCGATGCAATATTGGCAATGCAAGCCTCATTTTTATTTTCTTTGAGTTCTAAATTGGGATAAGCAAAATTTGAATTATAAATCGCAAAAGGAACAGGGCTTAGCGTGTGAGATGTTTTTAATTTTGGATGACCTTGTGCGTCCATCAAAGTTTTTTTTGTTTTTTTATCTTTTTCATACATTTCATCACAATTTCCATGGTCTGCCGTGACAATTAATATTGTGTTTGTTTTTTCTGCAGCTTTCATCAAGCGCCCCATAGATAAATCCACCACCATCATCGCACAAATTGCCGCTTGAAAATTTCCTGTGTGCCCGACCATGTCTCCATTTGCTAAATTAAT
>CANJMU010000134.1 GCA_947475135.1 Silvanigrellaceae bacterium | reverse complement strand
GATGCATATCAACCAAAAAAAACTACGGAACATAAATATCCTCCTCTGATGAATTTCATCATTTTTTGTCGCATGAAAGTATCGTTTTTTTTTTGAAATATGTTATTCCTACTGATGTCACTTCATTGACATGAATTTAGATTGAGATGTTATTATCTGGGAAGTGGTTTTTAAGAAAGTCGATTTTATGTCAAAAGAAAAAAATTCACTCAATTTTTCGAATGCCGATGATGATAAAAAAATAAATGATGTGACTTTAACAAAAGAGCAGCAGATTAAAGCTCGCATTCAAGTCGTCTGTATTTGCAAAGGAATTCGCCAAGCAAGAATTTGTGATGCCATTCTGAATGGATGCAAAACAAAGGCAGAAGTGTTTGCAAAAACAGGGAGTGGGAATGGCGGATGCCAAGCAAGAAGATGTGGTCCCGTCATAGAAAAATTGATCGAAAATAAAGGAATTCCGCTTGCAAAACCACAAATTGAAGAAAGCCTGGAAGGCGAAGAAGATTTTTGACGGAATAAAATAAAAAAGATAAAAAAATGGCAGGCCAGGAGGGACTCGAACCCCCAACGAACTGATTTGGAATCAGCCACTCTACCATTGGAGTTACTGACCTACGCAACAATGGAACATACTAGTGTTATCAGCGGTTTAAAAGTAGGTCAATAGAAACTTAAAAATTCAGTTGAAAGCCCTCGCCTAAACCCCCATCAAAATTTCCCATTTTGCATAAGAAGAAGTTAATTCCTTCTGAAGCAAAGCGATTTTTTCATTGAGTTTTTTAATCTCATCTTGATTTTTTAAATTTAAATTTTGATAAGAGTCATTCAGTTGCTCTGTTAACTTAGACAGCAGTTCTTCAATCTCAAAAATTCTTTTTTCCAAAAGATCAAATTCTTTTTGTTCTTTAAAGGATAACTTTTTTGTTCTTTTCTCTTGTTCTGCAGAGGAATTTTCTACTGAATTTATTTTTTGCGGTTCATCCAATTTTTTTTGATCTTGAATTTTTTCTTGAGAATTATTTTTGACAAAATTCACTGAACTTTTTTCCGATTTAAATTTTTCAATGTGATCTAACGCCTGATTTAAATCTGGAAACATTTCCCATACGCCACAATTATTTTTCTCGCCCAAGTATGTTAAAATAGATGTCGCGACCCTTTGAATAAAGTAACGGTCGTGACTTGTAAAAAGAATCCCACCATTAAATTCAATTAAATTTCTTTCTAAAACCTGCAGCGTTGAAATATCGAGATCATTTGTGGGCTCATCAAGAATTAAAACGTTCCCTTGTTCCAGCATGAGTTTTGCAAGCAACAAGCGCGCTTGCTCTCCGCCAGAAAGATCGGATATCGGGCGGTTTGTATCGGATTTACTAAACAAATAACGTTCTAAATAGCTCATAATATGAATATATTTTCCGCCAAAAAAAACGTGATCACCTTCTGGCAGAATGCTGGTTCGAATGGTCTCTGAATAATCTAAGTTATTTCTTTTTTGATCGAAATAGGAAATATGTGTCAAATCGTGAAATTTAATTTCTCCGCTTTGTGGATTTGTTTTTTGTGCAATAAAATTGAGTAATGTTGATTTTCCACAACCATTTGGACCCAAAATAGCAATCCGTGAGCGTGGTTTTAAAATTAAATTTAAATTTTTAAAAATAAAACGACCCTGAAAATTTCCCGGATGATCTAAAGTAACAGATTTTAAGCGAACAAGTTCTTGTTCACCAAGATTGTGATGTTTCGTTAAAATAGAATCGTTTGCATCGCGATATTGACTAACCATATTGGCAGAAAATGTCATATCCGCTTTTTTATTTTGTGACGCTTTTTTATCTTTGACCTGAACATGAGCATCTAAGGCTTTTGTGCGTTCAATCCGAGCAGACTGTTTTGTTGTTCTTGCTTTTGTGCCAGAGCGCAGCCATTCTAATTCACGACGCAAAGTATTTGCTAATTTCATCCTTGTTTTTTCATTTGTGGAAATTAATTCTAATTTTTGTTGATTGTAGTCTTCATAGTTTCCCTGATAAATTTTAGCTTCATTATCTTCCACTTCTAAAATTTTATTCACAAGGGTATCTAGCAAAGCACGGTCATGGGAAATAATCACAAAAGAGACAGGTTCTACTTCGTTTTCATTGGCTTTAAATCCAAAAAGAGAAAATCCCTGTTCGGCGACTTCTAATAAAAATTCTTCTAACCATTCCACAGTCTGAATGTCTAAATGATTTGTGGGCTCATCTAAAAAAATAAGATTAGGGTTTTTCAACAATGCCGATATAATTTGAACTCTTTTTTGCTGACCACCGGACAAATTTTGAAATTCATTGTCTTTGAGCTCTATCAATTGGCCAACTTTTAATGCACTTTGAATAATATTATTTGTTGGTGCACCAGAAATTTGTGACAATGCTTCATTCAGAACATTACATTTTTCAACCCATTTTTCATTCTCGTAACAGCTCGGATCGGTTTCATAAATTTTAAAATGATCTTCCAATTCTTTTTCGACTTTTTCTGTACGGGCATCTGTATCGTATTCAAATGGAAGCGCTTGTCTTAAAATTTCTTCGACAGTTAAGCTTTCATTAAAAATTATTTTTTGAGTAATAAATGCAACACGAATTTGGTTTCGAAGAGAAATGGTCCCCTCAACAGGTTTCAATTCTCCTTGAATAATTTTAAATATTGTTGATTTTCCAGCTCCATTAGGTCCGATAATCCCCCATCGTTCTCCGGGATGAATTGCAAAAGTTAAACCCTTGAATAATATTTGCGAGCCATCATAACTTGCTGACAAATTATGACAGGTGAAGTACGGTGCTTCCATTCTATTGATTGCTCCTGTGGCAAAAGGTCTATTAAGGAAACAAAACATGCTTCAATTAATTCACGAAAAAAATTCTGATATTTTTTATGCAACAAATCAAAGTGCCGGTTTCGATATTACGTCCAGTGATGAAATTGTCATACCTTCCGGTGAATGGAAACTGATTTCTTCAGGTTTAAAAATTATTGAGTCTCAAAAGCTAGAAATTCGCGATATTCACAATACTATTTGGACTTTTATTCCCGAAATACAAATTCGACCAAGAAGCGGATTGGCTCTGAAATATGGAATCACTGTGCTGAATAGCCCAAGTACAATTGATGCCGATTATCGCGGAGAAATTAAGGTAACACTTATGAACCACGGGAAAACTGATTTTGTTGTCAACAAAAACGATCGCATTGCCCAGGGTATTTGTACTTATGTTTTACAGCTTCCCTGTTTTTCTGTGAACAAAAAAGTGCGCGGCGAAGATGGATTTGGTTCTACAGGAAACTAAGTCACAGCAATTTTTAAAATTCTGTAAAAAAATAAATTTGAATTTTGAAAGGAAAATTTATGAAAAAATTATTTCGTTTCTTTAAAGTATTTTCTATTTTTATTTTCACCACAAGTGAATATCAAGCAAATGCCTATAGCTTTAATGTGGGTTCAGAATACAATGCGATGCCATCTTCCCATGGTTTACCAAAAGAAAATCAGGGCGTCACAATCAAAGAACATCTTGGACAAAAAGTAGATCTCAATTTACCTTTGACAGATGAAAATGGAAATTCTGTTACTTTAAAAAATTTCGTTAAAAACGATAAACCAATTCTACTGACATTTAATTATTATCGTTGCAAAACTTTGTGCGGAATT
>CANJMU010000133.1 GCA_947475135.1 Silvanigrellaceae bacterium | reverse complement strand
TTCGGTTGCAGAGGGAGATGAGGGGGATTTTGGGATCGATCAATGAGGATGAAGAGCCGCTTTCACAAAAGCTTGAAACAAAGGATGTGGACTGATTGGCCGGCTCTTTAACTCTGGGTGGGCCTGACAGCCTAAAAACCAAGGGTGATCTTGCAGCTCCATCATTTCTACGAGTTTATTGTCTGGACTGAGTCCTGAGACAATAAACCCATTTTTTTCAAAATCTTTTAAATAATCTTGATTGAATTCGTAGCGGTGACGATGACGCTCAAAGACGTTTTCTTTTTTATAAGCTTCATAACCTTTAGTTCCTTTTTTAATGATGCATTCATAAGCACCAAGGCGCATGCTGCCACCTTTTTTTTCAATGTTTTGTTGACCAGGTAAAAAATGAATAATTTTTGAGGGACTTTCCGATGAAAATTCTTCACTGGAGGCCTCTTTTATTTTTAAAACATGGCGAGCAAACTCAATGCAGGCAAGTTGCATACCCAAGCAGATACCAAAAAAAGGAATTTTGTTTTCGCGTGCAAATTGAATGGCGTTGATTTTTCCTTCAATGCCCCGATCGCCAAACCCACCAGGAATTAAAATCCCATTCAATTCTCCGAGGAGTTCTTTGACATGATTGCCGTGAATTTGTTCGGAATCAATTCCAACAATTTCGACTCGAGATTCGTTGACAATTCCTGCATGTGTTAGTGCTTCATAAACAGATTTGTAAGAATCTCGTGTTCCCATATATTTTCCAACCACACCAATTTTGACAGAGTGTTTGGGCTTTTCAATATTTTCCACAATTCTGCGCCATTCATCCAATTTGGGGTGGGCCGTCCAAATTCCTAATAATTCAATAATTTTTTGATCCATTTTTTGTTCATAGTAAATAAGCGGCATTTTATAAATGCTATCGGCATCGAGGGCTTCAAAAACATTTTCTTTGGGAAGATTGCAAAAAGTTGAGATTTTATAGCGAACTTCATCAGGCATTTTATGGTCTGCACGGCAGATTAAAATATCTGGTTGAATTCCAATGGATCGTAATTCTTTGACCGAATGTTGAGTTGGTTTTGTTTTTAATTCCCCTGCAGCTTTAATGTAAGGAACTAAGGTGACATGAATGAACAAAGAATTTTCTTTTCCCACATCATTTCGAAATTGGCGAATGGCTTCTAAAAAAGGGAGACTTTCAATATCTCCAATGGTGCCGCCAATTTCTACGATAGAAATATCCACGCCTTCACTTGCTTTTAATATATTTTGTTTGATTTGATCGGTGATGTGGGGAATGACTTGTACTGTTCCCCCTAAGTAATCTCCGCGGCGTTCTCGGCTGATAACAGCGTCGTAAACCTGCCCTGTTGTAAAGCTATTCTTTTTAGATAACACGGCATTTGTAAAGCGCTGGTAATGTCCTAAATCTAAATCGGTTTCTGCGCCATCATCGGTGACAAAGACTTCTCCGTGTTGAAAAGGAGACATTGTTCCAGGATCCACATTGATATATGGGTCCATTTTTGTCATAGATAGACGGAGTCCTCGTGTTTCCATGAGGGCACCGATGCTAGCAGCAGCTAAGCCTTTTCCAATACTCGAGACCACTCCTCCAGTGACAAAAATGTATTTTGTTTGCTGCTGTGAGCCTTTTTTATTCGATTTGTGTTCTTGGTAATGCATTGCTAATCTCCGTCAGTCGTCCATTTGGATCCGCTACGGAACAAAAAGCTAGCACGACACAATAGTCGGGAGTCAAGACACATTATGAAAAATATTTATCCACACACCAATCATCACCCTGAAACTGTTGTCTCTAATACGACAGATAGCGTTGTGTCCCATATACTTATGGGGTTTGTGGAACGAAAAATTTCTCCCCAGACCATTGCGGACGTTTTACGGGCCCAAATTTTTGAATCTGGAATTCCTATCCATTTACTGAGCCCAGAAACCAGCAACGGAATTTTAGAAGCTGTGACCAATGCAAATTCAACAGAAGACTGCGTCGATCTTATTTTTTATTTGTGTGGCCACGATAAATTTCCTGCTTTTTTAAGTTTAAAATCATCCACTGGAATTTTGCGGACTTTGTTACGTTATGCGCAAAAAAATAATTCTGTCGAGATGCTGACAGAACACTCGATCGAAAATATCATCGAAAAATTATCAGAATGTGCTTTGAATTTTTTTCATTCAGGAAAATCTATTGATGCCTTTGATAAAACACAATTGATGAATTCATTACAAACGCTTCCCAGCGCCTTTTCTCAATTGATGAGAAGCTGTGTGCATTTTCAGCACCTCAGATTTTTATTATTAACACCACAAAATGAACTTTTAGAATCCTGTCTTGTTGAGGGCACGTTGCCTCAAGTGCTCGATGTTCTTCGCGTGATTATGGAAACTCCCGATGAAACACTCGCTCAAAAGGGGGTGTCTTTTTATAAATCCGAACCGGTCGAAAAAAACTCATCCTCTCGGTTGCGTCATTACTACACTTTTTTGGATGCCATTAAAGAAAATCAATTCACTGATTTTAAAGTATCATTTTTAATGGAATGGTTATTTGAAAAATCCTTGGTGGATGCTGTCGTCAATGAATTTACAACCTATGAGTTCATTGCCACCGTGAAAAATTGCGCTGAAAATTGTTGCTCCCATATTCCAATTATGAAGGGGTTAATCCGTGCAATTCAAAAAGATTTTTCGTTTTTAGGGGCCCATCCTATACAAAAAACAAATGATCATCAGCCGAATTTATTGGACAAAGCACGCAAATTGACCCAGCATCTTTTTCCACCACTTGTGACCTTAGCGGAAAAAGACTTTCATTTTGTTTCTAAAAATATTGCCAATTGGGCAGTCGAACAGAATGTGCCAAAAGAAGAATTTCGCTTTTTTAAAAAAAGTGATTGTCGTTGGATTCGGGTTCTTGGCCAAAAATCATGGGATTCTAGTTTACAGGAATTGCCCGAGTGGATTCTTGAAAAGGGAAGTCTTTATGCTGCGATCATTATTCATTGTGCGCCAGGAAATTGGATTCAAGAACACTCCTTTCCATTATTTGAAAAAATATACAAAAAAAGTTTGGCAGAATCTTTTGTTCCACAGCCTGAACATATCAATTATATTGAATTTATCATTCGAGCCACAAGAAAAAAATCATCCATTTTTTGTAGCCGCATGGAAACGATTTACGCTCTTCATCTGTTATCCAAATTATCCAACAACGAAGCTTTTTTGTATGAAAATTTTGTGAAAAAATTTGAAACTCAACTGGAAAATTGGAAGGTGAGTGGATCTGAAATTTCTTCCGAGTTTCATTTGTGGAAAGAAATTTACAATCACGTTTCTGGGGAAAATATTTTAGGTGACAATAAGGTAACAAAGGCAATGGCGGTACTTGCAAGGTTGGCTTTTGAAATTCAGAATACAAAATAAAACTGTGGCACCGTCAGAAGTTTTATTTTGAAGTTCAAGTTTTTTTCATCAAAATTATGGTGAATTTATGGATGACGAACATTTCACAAAAAAAGTGATTCCCATCATTGTCGCTGTTGTCATGTTTATGGAATTTATGGACACGTCGATTTTAAATACGGCAATTCCATCCATTTCAAGATCCTTTCATGAAACCCCCTTGCTCATGAAATTTGCAGTGACAAGTTACCTTATCAGTCTTGCCTTATTTATCCCCATCAGTGGAT
>CANJMU010000132.1 GCA_947475135.1 Silvanigrellaceae bacterium | reverse complement strand
CATTGCAATGATCTGTATTTAATTTATAATTTTCATTGATATTCAATAAATCATTCCAATGAATATTTTTATTTTGTAAATTTTGTTTGAAATAATTTCTATAAATAGAATAAATATCAATCATCTTTCTTTGTGAATTTTCTTCATCTAGTTTTTTCCAAATCTCATATTCAAAATATTTTTTTGTTGGAGAACAAAGAAAAAACTCATCTAAAATTAATATTTTTTTTTGACTTTCTAGGCTTTGATGAAATAAAATACCTTCATCAGAATATTTTTTTTTCAAATGAACTTCATGGATTTTTTTTGTGATATTTAAATCTTTTTCATCCATCAATAAACATTGATTTTGATCAACAGGATTCAAGGATTCAATTTGAAAAAATCTTAAATCCTTTTCATCCGCAAAAGTCCTCATTTTTTTTGAACTTTCTAATACAAAATAATTAAGATAATGATTCTTTTTTAAATTAAAATCGATGACCTGAACATTTTTTGAATTTTTTTCAAAATCAAAATCATCAAAATCCGTGACTTTAAATTCTTGAGACAAGAGATAATTTAAGTAAACATTTTTTTCAAAATTTAAAATTTCTTCTTTTTCTCTGTTTTTCAACAAATGAAGTAAACCTTTTTTTGATAATGGATCGAACTGAGGTTGAAATAAAATTAAACTTTCTTGCGCACGGGTCAGTGCAGTATAAAAAACCCTTTGTCTTTCATAAATATCTTCAATTTTTTTTCTTAAAGCAGAATACCAAATTTTTTTATCTTCAGATTTGTTTTTTTGAGCAACTTCAATTTCAAAATCATTTTCTAAAAAGTCCAAATTATTTTTCCAATTCACCATGGACATATTATTTTTGTCTTCATTCAACCAATTTAAATCCAAAGAATTTTCACTTTCGGACAATAAAAAAACTCCCGTCTGAGAATTTTTGACATACTTTGGATAAAAAAAGACGTGCTTCCATTGCAATCCTTTTGAAGCATGAACCGTTTTAATTTGAATTGTATTTTCAAAATTATGACTTTTAGAAAAACATGAAAAATTCCATTTTTCTAATTTTGTGGGAAAAGGAATTTCATCATTTTTTTTATCAAAATTATAATTTAATATTTTTTTAGAAATTGTTATTTTTTCACTCAATTCGACTAATTTCTCATGAAATATATCTAAGTAAACATTGACTTCTATAGGAAGATGATTCACGAGTGTTTTTGTCAATAAATTTTTCCAAAGAATGAAAAATCTTTGATTTTTAAATTCCCTTCTTGTTACCTTAATTAAAATTAAAAAATCCTCAAAATGCTCATCATGAAAACTCTCATCAAAAATTTTATACTTTTCTTGAATAAACGGAAAAGACATCACAACATATTTATCGTAATCCGAATATTGTTGAAAAATAATTTTAATCAAAGACAGACAGAATTCAAAAATAGAAATCATTTCAATTTCATTTTTTTCATCATTTCGAGATAATGAAATGTCATAGATTTCAAATATTTCGCAAATCTGCTGAATTTGTTTTTTTGTTTCACATAAAATAACAACATCTTCTTGACCGAATTTTTCTATAAATTTTTTAAAAAAAAGTGCGTAACAATGAATTGAAAATTCATTCAAACGAACATTTTTTTCTGCAAACACAGATTTTAAAATTGATGTTGTTTCATTTTTTTCAACATGAAGCGACGTTGCCACTAAGTAAACAGGAGTGTTTTTCAAAAAACTATTTTCAGTTTTTCCTGGCAACAATTTTTGACTGGGAACAAATTTTTTAATGGCTTCTTTGTAAAAATACGAATTTTTAAACTCTACACTTAACGGAAATATTCCTGCATAAAAAATGCATTGACTCAGCTGATTCATTTCATGAAGTAAATCGCGGTGAGATCGAAAATTATGACTTAAAACAATGGGCATCCAATTTGGATCTTTGGTTAAAGATTGAAAAACATCTACATTTGCGCCACGAAATCCATAAATACTTTGTTTTGGATCTCCGACAACGACCATGCGTGCATTTTGACTTTTCACAAGTCGAAATAAAATTTCATGCTGAATTAAATTTGTATCTTGATATTCATCAACAATAAGCTCTTTAAAAGAAAATGGAGCTGTGACTAAATTTTCATAAAGAAACACAGTTCTATCTGAAAATAAAATTTCACCCTGCAAAAGCCGTCGCACATGTTCTTTTCTTGCAAGCTGATGTATTTTTTGAATGAGTTTGTTTGAGGACGGATGAACTTTTTTTGAAGTCAATCGAATTTTTTCTAATGGCAAAATTAAAAATTTTTCATTGATTGTTAACTTAGCAAGCAGCTCAATTGTGTTCAATTGATAATTATCCATGGAGTAAGAAAAGAAACCGCCTGACAATAAAAAATCAATCACAAAACTCAAAGAATATTCATCGCTAGAAAATTGAAGAATTTCTTTCTGAATTTTTGAAGAAATACTATATAAAATATCTTCTTCAGAGACCAAATGAAGTCTTGTTAAATAGGAAAATTCATCTTCTAATTTTTGAGATTCTCTCCAGGTCGGATAAATCATATTCATCAATTGTGAAAAAAGACTATCAATGGTCGTAATAGAAATAAGATCAGAATTCCAATTTTTAGATGCGATCAAATGAATTCTTTTTTGCAATTCCTCTGTTGCATCATTCGTAAAAGTAACAATAAAAATTTCTTGGGGTTTTAATTTTTTATTGCTACAAAGTTCTTCAACTCTATCCATTAAAACCTGAGTTTTCCCAGCCCCTGCACCTGCTTCAATAATGAGATGTCTTGGAGACTCATTTTTTTGAGAGTCGAAATAAATACATTGAATTTGTTCTGCTGTATGAAAATTCTTCATAATAAATCTAAATCCATTGAGGACACACTTTTTTAAATTGACAAAAATTGCATGTTTTTTCACCCTGAATTGGATTTGGATTAAAATTTCCTTCATTCAGTTTTTTTGAATATTCTTCATATTCATTTATTTTTTCCAATTCATTCTGGGTTTGAAAAAAATATTCAATTTTTGAATTCATTTTCTGATTTACATTTTTTAAATTATAAATTGTAAACTGTGCAACTGTTTTTTCCTGTTCTTCTTCAAAAGACCCAGCAATATATTTTTGAACTCCATAGCAATAAAAAGCACCCTGAACACTGAGTTTAGTTTGTGGTTTTGCTTTTGCTTGACTTGGAAATAAACTGAGTATTGTGTTTTCTTGACTCGATATTTTAGATGATTTGTAGTCAATAATTTCTAAACCATTCGAATTTAAATCGATACGATCAATTCGCAATGAAAAATGATTGCGAAATAAAGAAAACTCTAATGGATATTCTCGAAGCACGGCAATTCTTTGCTTAGACTTGTTTTGTGAATCTTCATAAAGTGTAAAAATAAATTTAAGAAAAATTCGTTTTAAGATTTCCTTATTTTTTATTTTTTGGAATTGATTTAAAGTCACATTTTCATTTTCTAAAAATGAAAATATATTTTCAAAACAAATTTCAAAGGATTTTTTTAAAAATTCATTCGAAATTGTTTTTAATGCCAGTTTCCAAATACTTAACTGATGAGATAAAAAAATTTCTTCTTTTGTAAGATTTTCTAACAGACGAGGAATATCATCACAAAGAACACTTTGTATTTCATTTGTTTTATAATGTAACAAAAGTTGAGTAAGAAAAATTTCTGCT
>CANJMU010000131.1 GCA_947475135.1 Silvanigrellaceae bacterium | reverse complement strand
TGGGCTCATATTTGTTACCTTAATAACTAATTTCGAATATTTAAAATATCTATGATGTTTAATTTTTTAACTTCGATTGCTGGCCAAATGGCAGCAAAAGTTGCCATAAAAAAACTACCAATTGAAATCAAAATAACTTCTGTTACGTTAATAGAAATAGGCATAGTGGCGTTGGAATATTGAGAGGTAATCAATGGAATTGTATAATGACTGACAATATATAATAAACCCCCACCAAAAATAAGTCCAAACAAGACTCCAAAAAAGCCAATAACGGCGCCTTGATAAAAATAAATTTGAAATAAATTATTTTGTGATAATCCCAGAGATTTCAAAATAGCCATTTCCTTAGATTTTCTTTTGACAGAAAGTAACAATGAAATTGTAATACTAAAACACCCGACGAGTAATATCATTGCCATCACAAAACTCATTCCATAATGTTCTAATTTTAAGGCGCTTAATAATGTTTTATTTTGTTCTGTCCACGGAATTGCAACGAGATGAAGTGCATTGAGTTGTGGATTTATTTTTTTACAAATTTCAAGAGCGTTCATGACATTTTTAATTTGAACAAAAAAAGAATTCCAAGTGCCTTGTGTATTTAAAAATTCATTAGCCGTTTCAATCGATACAATTGCAGTTTTTCGATCAAAAATAAATTGTCCTGATGAAATACTTCCTGCAATGATGACAGGCATTTGCATGGGGCCAAACGTTGAGTTTTCGCTTCCTTCTAAATCTGTAGAAACAAGTGTGATGTTATTGTTAAGTTGAATATTGAGATCGCTCATCAGTGATTCGCCAAGGATAATTGTTCTGAAATTCTTAGAATTTTCAATCCATGGCGAAGGAAGTTTTTTATTTAAAACAGAAATGCCTTTTTCCGAATGAACGAAGTTCAAAATATTTAATGGATCTTGAAAATCAACTCCTATTAAATCTCCTGTGACAACTCGATTGTTTGACTGTAAAACAACATTTCCTTTAACAACCCCCGCCAATGAAGTGATTTCTGTGGACATTTTTTTTATTCTTGAAATTGTTTCGGACAAAATAGGAATTGTTTCGAATTTATGGATAGGCTCTATTTGAATATCTGGTGTAAATCGTAATAAATTCTCTTGAATATTAAGAACAAATCCATTCATAATGCTTAAAACAACAAAAAAAGCAGTAACGCCAATTGTGACGCCTAATAATGGAACAAGTACACTGACTTTCGATCCGCCGCGAAATTTCTGTTGGCTTGCCCAAGATAAAAATAAAGATCGATAAAGAATAAATTTTAAAAATCGAATATTCATGAAAAATCCTTTTGCGTAACAAACCAAATTTGTATCACAATCATTGAAAAATCAAAAACACTCTGGTTGGTTGAAATAATTTGTGATATCTGAGAAAGAGCATAAATCAATATTGGAATGAACCGACGTAGAAATGAGTAAAGGAACAACCCATGGACTTGAATTTAGCGCCAATAAAAAAAATAGAAAATCATTTTCAAAATTGGAGTTTACTGTCTGTCGAAGAAAGAAAAAAACAAATTCAAGAAAGAAAAAATCATGTGTCTGTTTTTTCAGAATATGGAAATTTAAAAAAAATATTACTGCATGCCCCCGGCCTAGAAGTCGAGAGGATGAGTCCCGAAAATATCGAAAAATTTTTATTCAATGGTATCGTTCATCAAAAAAAAATTGAGAAAGGTTTTTTTGAATTTAAATCTATTTTAAGTTTAGTGGCCAAAGTTTATGAATTAAAATCAGTATTATCAGATTTGTTTACTTATGAAGAACTGAAACATAAAATCTTAAAAAAGATTTTATTTCTTGAAAATAAAGAAAATTTATTTTCCGAATTATCCTCTTGCAATGCGCAAGAATTATCACAGGTTTTAATTTCTGGATATCAAGTCAATCCAAAATCTTTAGAAGATTATTTAATTGAAGATGATTTCGCTTTAAATCCTTTGCCAAATACTTATTTTATGCGTGACACTAGTGTGATTGTTGGGAATTTTGTCACAACAACGCGTATGACTCATGCTTGTCGCAGTAGGGAAACTTATTTATTAAAATCTATTTTTGAGTATCATCCTGATTTTTTGAATTGTGGTCAAATTATTGATGAAAAAATACATAGCAAAGATCCTCAATATTGTATTGAAGGCGGAGATATTGCTGTGGCGTCAAAAGATATCATTATTATTGGAAAAAGCGAAAGAACAAGCGCAAAAGCTATCGATGAATTTATTGATGGTTATTATAAAAAACGACTAGAAATTGGAGATAAAACCCCATTTGATATTATTGCGGTCATGGTCCCTCCTGAAAAAAACATGATTCATTTAGACATGATTTTTTCCATTACTGGTCCAAATCATGCTGTTATTTATGAACCATATATTCTTGGTAAACATAAAGTTCGAGTGGTTCGAATCCATGTGAATTCCCATGGTGAAAAAAAATTTCACGATGAACCAGGTTTATTAGAATGTCTCAAAAAACTAAAAATGAATTTAAGTCCTATTTTTTGTGGCGGGAATAGTCCTCTCTATCAGACTAGAGAACAATGGACAAGTGGCTCAAATATTTTTGCATTTGGCCCAAATCGTGTGTTGAGTTATGAAAATGAGCACACCTTAAAAAATTTTGAAAAAGAAGGTTTTGCTGTTTATTCGGCAGAACAGGTATTAAAATCAACTCAGCTTCTGAATTCAGAAATGATTGTGGTTTCGTTTGATGGCTCAGAGCTAGCCCGTGGTGGCGGTGGGCCAAGATGTATGACGTGTCCATTACAGCGGGAATAAAGGACTTTTAAGTTTTATTTGGAATTCTAAGGAAGGTCATTTGCAAATGAAAAACAAATTAATTTTTTTATTATTTATTGTTATGTTTATTTGTAGTTGTTCAACAAATAAAATTTTAAATGAAAAGTTGGAACTTTCATTGTCAGAAAAAACTGAATTGGAAGTAGAGAGTTTAAAAATGACTCATGATGTTAGATTTTTTAAACTCAATAAAATTATTTTACCTACACAAGAATCTCTTTATCATGAAGGTGGTTTTCAAAATACAGAAATTTTTGATTCTGATTTTAATTTATTATTAAAGGTCATCAATGATGATTTGAGTGGGCATGAAAGAAAAATATTAAATAAAAATTGTTCCAAAGTATTAAAGCCATTTAATATTTTATTTCCGTTAACTTCAAGCACTTTGCCGTGTATTCCCTGGTGGAATGACGCTGTCACAAATCAAAGGCGATCCAATAATCAAAAATCGCCAGAGGTTATTCTGCCATTGATTGAAAGCAAAAGTCGAAATAAATTTTCTTCTTATCATGGTTATCCTTTGTCAAAAATTTTAAAGTCCATGAAATTTGAAGACAAAGAAGATCTTTTGAAGCTTTCTAAAAAATCAACACGTTATTTTGCAAACTGTGCTTATCAAGAAGTAACAGCTGCTTTATTATTAAAATTAGAAATACTTCTCCCGTCAGAAGAAGTTGTGCATGAAATGGATCGGATTTATAATATTTCATCAAAATGTTTTGAAAATAAAAATGAAACTTCTGAAAAAATACATTTAAGAATGGGTATGTTTTATTTAATTCAAGGGCGAGCTGATAAAGCAAAGAAAGTTCTATTACAAACACAGTTAGCCTTAAAACCAAAGGAAAATACACGAACATTTTTTTGGTTAGGTGTGATATCTGAAATT
>CANJMU010000130.1 GCA_947475135.1 Silvanigrellaceae bacterium | reverse complement strand
CATATTGAAAAAATATTAAAAAATTATGATGATTGCCAAAATTGGCTTAGAAAACCGATTGAACCAGAAATTATTTCTGCGGTTGCTCAAAGATATTGTGAAGGAAATCTTCGTTTAGAAAAGCGTTTTGATTGTTTAGTTCCTGTCATTGCAGCAATTCAAATTAAAAAAAAAGAAAAATATGAAGACTACATTATTGTCAAAACAAAAGTAAAAACAAGCGTGGCAAGCCCTGTTTCTTTAAGTCAAAAACAAGCTTTAAAAACGAAGTCAAAAACAAAAACAAAATCGAAAGTAATTCCTAAGGTAACAAAAAAATTAAAAATCATTTACAAAGATGTTAAGAAAAAAGTGATTAAAATTCGTACTGTGAATGTCCCTATTTATTTTCATGCTCATATCGAAAATTGCTCCCTTCGCGGGGTCAAAATAAAACCTGTAGCACCAAAATTAATTGCATCTGTAGAATGGAATAAATTTTTAAAAGAGATGAAAAATATCGAGAAAGATCATGATGTGCGAATTTATACTGAAATGACTTCTGTGAACTATAAAGCCGAGCAAATAGATATTTTAAAATATCCCATCGATAAAAATAAAGATATTTTGGAAAAACATATTTCCTTGGATAGAATTTCAGGAAAAGTGATCTGGACAAAAACAGAAACAGGGGAGTGGTCTGCTGGGATAGAGTTTGTAGACTCTAAAAAATCAAAACTTTTATTTGAAGAAATTGTGGATCACATGAAGAAAAAATCAAGAAACAATACGTTTTCTCTATTTAGAAATCAAAGAATTGGTTCTAAAATTTAAAGTCACAAAAATGTGAGGTCATACAATTCTATGAATATTTTGATGATACACCCTAGTCTTCATTAATATGCCTGTGTTCTAAGTTCACAAGTTCATATTTTGTACTAAAATATTTATAAAGTTCTTCAACAATGACAACGCTTCTGTGTTTTCCTCCGGTGCATCCAATTCCAAATGAAAAATATTTTTTTCCTTCTTCTTGATACAAAGGATAAAGAAATTCAATCAGTTCAATTATTTTTTTAATAAATAACATAACATTAGCATCACTGAGTACAAACTGTTGGACTTCTTTATCAACACCTGTTTTTGCTTTTAAGGTGTCTTCATAAAAAGGATTTGGAAAACAACGGGCGTCTAAATAGGAGTCCATATCTGTTGGAACTTCATGTTTAAAACCAAAAGAAATAAAGTTTAAAATGATTTGGTTATCTTTTTGGTGAAATGCAAAATTATGATAGATATATTTCTTTAAAATTTGCGATGATAAGGAAGATGTATGAATAATTTTATCTGTTAACTTACGGATAGGTTCAAGTGTTAATTCATCTAAATCGATCATTTCATTTAAAGATAAACTAAGATTTGTTGAAATTTTGAGTGGATGTTTTCTTCTTGTTTCTCTGAATCTTTTTAAAATAGTTTCTTTAGAAGCATCTAAAAAAAGAATTGTTAAATGACTGATACTTTTTAATTTTGGATAAATAGATTTGAATGTTTTAGGAATATTAATATCCCTAGAATCTAAAGCAATCGCTATATACTCGGAGTCTATTTTTTGTAGATTTTTTTCTGTGGATAAACTTTTGAGTAAAGAAGAAGGAAGATTATCGATACAATAGTATCCAATATCTTCCAAGGCGTGGATAACAACACTTTTTCCAGATCCTGCAAGGCCGGAAACGATAATGACATTCTTTTTTCGGGACGATTTCAGTTTTTCAGTGTTGTTTTTTTTCATTTTTAAAAACTACTTTTAATTTTAATAGGACTTTTTGTAAAAGGACTCCTCAAATTCATTCATAAATTGGCTCTCGAATTTATCAAACTCATTGTAAATTTTTGAAGAATACTTCCTTTTGTGAACTCTTAAATTCACCGCGTCAAGTTCAGTATTTGTGGGAACTGATTTTAAGAAATGTTTTTTAGATTTTCTTTTCGAGGAAATCTTTCTTAAAAAATTTTCGAATTTCCCAAATACTTTTTCTAGGGTGTGTGGAATATCTTTATCTGTAGATTCTACGGTTTCTCCGTAGTTATCACCACGAATCAAAAACTTCACATGCACCTTTTCACCTTCCGGCGAGAAAAACGCTTTCACGGAGTTGACTCTGTCGGTGTATTTTTCAAGCGTTTTTAAAATTCTGTCTTCGACAAGAGACTTGATTTCATTTGACTTCGGAAAGTGGACAAAACTGATAAGTACAGTCATAAAAACCCCTTCTTTAAAGTGATAAACCGGCGGATTACCCGACAAAAAAACTAGGGAAACTGTAACTTTATTGTTACATAAATCATCAAAAAAGTCAAGCTAAAATTTTATTTTTCGTTTTTGAGAATTAGAGATATTCAATTTTTCTCTGTATTTAACAATGACTCTTCGCGACAAGGAAACATTTTCTTTTTCTTGAAAAATCTGGGCAATTTTTTCATCGGAAAAGGGATTTGTTTTATCCTCGTTTTGAATGATCTGTTTGAGTTGATTTAAAATCATAGTTTGATCACTTGTTTTTTCTGAATTTATTTTTTGATCTTTTTTAAAGTGAACTGTTTTTGGAATCATTTCTGCCAAAGGGTACATTTTTTTTTCAAACTCCAAATATTTATTTTGGATAGAACGATAGATTGTGCTGGGATGCAATTTTAACTTTTCTGAAATATCAAGAATAGAAATTTGATGAAGTTGATCTGTTTTATGTTCAAAAAAATCTTGTTGGTGAATGGTTAAATACTCTATGATTTTTGATAAAGTATTTTCCCTTCTTAAAACAGATTTTAAAATCATCTCTGCATCTTTTATTTTATTTTTATAAAATTCATCGGAGGTTTCTGCTTTTTCAATTTTAAGAATTTCAATGTCCTGTGAGAATTTATGATTGAATTTAATTTTTAAATTTTTATTTTCAGTGTTGTAAGTCACAATAACATCTGGATAAATGTAATCAATACTAATATTCCTTATTCTAAATTCATGCAATTGATTTTCTATTTTTTCATAAAAGAATTTTATTTTTTTTGTGGTGTATTTTAAAATGGAGGATGGGAAATTTTTTTTCTGAAAACCTTCCCAGTTGTTTTCAATAAACAAAATAAATTTTATTGGAATATATTTATTATTTCTGCAGATGATTAGAATTCTTTCGTGAAGATCTTTTGTTGCCACTCCAAAGGGCTCACTGTTTTGAATGACTAATAATGTTTTTCTAAAAAACACTTTGTTTAATTTATAAATTCGACAAAAAAATTCTTCATTTTCAGAGAAATAATAATTTTCATCTAAATTTTCTAAAATTAATTTTGCATAAATTAAAGTTTTCTCATCTTTTTTTTGAAAAATAAGATTGTCCCACAATCTATCTAAAATTGTTGTTATGGGTTGATTTCTAAAATCATCAATATCTTCAATAATAGAAAGAAATTTTTTTTCATAACTTTGTTTATATTTTAAAAAAGGATTCTCTATCGATTTTTCATAAATCCAGCGGTCTAAATCCTGAGAAGAAAAATTTAATATCTGCAGCGATTGTGTTTGATAAAGGCTCAGCTGGAATTTCTGAGAGATATTTAAATTTTGCTGGATTTTTGATTGAATAAAAGACTCCTTTTAGACTGGTTTTAAAAATTAACGAAGAAGTGTCATTGCCATTTCTGGGCGTTGGTTGGCTTGCGCTAAAATAGAAAGTCCTGCT
>CANJMU010000129.1 GCA_947475135.1 Silvanigrellaceae bacterium | reverse complement strand
TTTCTATGAAATAGATAATATCATAAACATGAATGTAATTTAAAATTGTTTCACCATCACTTACTAAGTTCTTTTTATACCAGTTTAATGGAGTTCTGCCTGGACCTATCATTCCCGATAGATGAAGAATTAAGGCTCCATTATCTCTTAACTTTTCCTCTGCATGAAATCTTGGCTTATTTAATAAAATATTTGATTTTTCATTAATAAACTCATTTTCAGAAGTATGCACATACGCAGAAGTTGAAGAGAGAACAATAACGTTCCTATTGATCAGATGTTCATTAAAGAATTTTATAGATTTTTTAATCTCATTTTCATTGCTTGCCGCTGAAAAGGTCCATAAGACATTTTTTGTTTTTGGTATATTTTTCCAGCTTGATTCATCTTCTAAATTAAAATATATTTCTTGATGATTTTTAGAACTAGAAAAGTTAGTATTACGATTCGTAACATGAATTTTAGGATGTTTTTCAAGAAAAAAACCTCCAACATAACCACAACCTAAAATAATGAGATCGTCTTTCTTATAATCGTCTTGCTTTAATAAATCCATAAAAACCTTATATTTATATAACAGTAATTAATTTAAATCTTCATATTTATCTTTTGCTCGCCTATATAAAACCTTCCTATTATCACGATCAATAGAAAATATGTGAAGCCACTGATTTTCTACTAAATTTTGTACAGCCAAATTAGACTCAACAATATTTTCAATGGCAGTTTGAGGGGCTTCAATAAATACAGAAAGCCTCAATGGTTCGTGAACTAAGTCTGTTCCATCATGAACAGACTGAAACGGCAAGCCTATTTTAAGGTCACCACTGTTACCTTCGAGAACTCCAAATAATCCTTCAATATTGTGAAGTACTTTATTCCCAGAGCCATATGTCGCCGGACAAACAGACGTAGCATAGTACTGCATATTAATCCAATTTGTAACAATCATGGGGGCCGTCATAATAAGCTCGAGGGTTTTCATTCCTTTATCTTGTTTATAGTCGTAATCATGAAGAAAAGCTCTTCCTTCTAAATTTATATTCTTTGTACGCGCCCTTGGAGCAATTATAAAAGAAGCATTTTTAACCAAAGCCCAGTCTGGGCGAACTTCAGCCCAATTTGTGGAGCGTTCGGAAGCAAGGGGCATCAAATTATTCGAAATAGAGGCTCTTTCTTTTTGAGCTGCTTTAGACGCTCGTTGAAAACCTAATTGAAATTCATTCAGAAGCTTCTGGATTTCAATTGAAAATTTTTGCTGCTCCAAAAAATGGATTTCATCACTTACTGTTTCATGAAGTGCTGGAATAAATTTAGTATTTTCTGGTATGTTAAATATGCCTTTTTGTAAAATACCTTCTCTCACTTTTTCATCATTTAATAACTTGCATAGAAATCTTGCGTTTAAATCACCTGCATGCCCTCCACACGCACCACAATCCAGTGATGACGCAAAAGCGTTATTTGTTGTCATACTTCCATGACCGCAAATAATGACAATATTTGCAAATTCTTTGAGTCCAAGGTGAGTGAGAACAAAATTTGCTGTCTCTAATTTTTCAGCATCGCTTAATGAATCATTTAATAAAGATGGTTTCAGGAATTTTTGCTCAATATGTTTCTTTAAATTATATTTATTTGACTTTGTTTTTGCTAATATTTTGAAACCAGATAAAATACCAAATAATTCAACATAAGCAAAAGAAGATGCGAGACCTTGCTTAAGTCCATTTAAAAAACGCTCTAAAGAGTTTTCCCCTTGCATTTTCATTTCAAATTCTTTTTCAGATTTTTCATTTATGTTTATTTTTGGTTTGAGTAAAACTGGACAATGATAAGTATCTTGATCATGACTTTCATGTTGACAATTCAAAGAAACTCCAAAAAATCCAGCAAATCCATACGTAGAAATTTGGGGCAAATTTTCTTCAATTTTTCTACGAATAACCTCAGAACGTACATCAATACAAAATACCATTTGAACTGTTTTACTTATTTGACTAGATTCTTCTTGAAAACCTTGTGTGACAATTTTTTGAACTATTTTTTCCTGATATGATAATTCTAGTGCACGTTGCCATACATTCAGTAATTTAAAATTATGATCAAGTTCCATATGTTTACTTGAAAATATAATTTTTTGTTGATTATAAAATTGGACCCATTTCTCGTTTAATTTTTTTCTAGCGTTTTGCATAAGACACTCATAGAACATAAATATTGCTATAATATCCTCTATTTTCGTGCCTCTATTTTTGTTAGTCAATTCAAAATTGTCTTGCCATAATTGAAAATTGATATGTGAACACCAACCCATCAGATGGTGACAAATTTTCATAATATACAGCCTTAAATCAAGATCTGATGAAATACCTAACTGTAATGAGCATTTCTCAATAAGTTTTATAGGATCCTCATGGATATCATTTAACGATATATTTTGTCTTTTATAACTAAAAATATCTAAAGACTGATCTAAAATAATAAGATCTCGCCATTCCAAATAAAGCCTTTTTAAACTATTTTTTAAGCTAAATGGAGCTTGACCTAAATCAAAGTAAGATGAACAATATTTTGAAATTTCATCTACAATTTGATTTTTAGCATCACTAAATTCTGTATTTGATAAAAAATCTGAATAGGTTTGATAGTTTAACTCATGTTCATTTGCTTCTATACTTTCTCTTACAAATAAAGAACAGTCTTTGTCTAAAAATACTCCAAAATCCTCCATAAGTTCAATTGATTTTTTTATATATTTTTCTTTTATAATTCCTTGATTATATTTTTCTACAAATACACTTAATGGTAAAAATAAGCTCTGACCATAGATATTAGTCAGTTGCGGAAGTACTTTATAAAAACTGTTCTCTTTTAAATTCCAAAATGGATTCACTGCAACAAATGATTTTAAAGGCCATGAGGGGCTCACTAATTTTGAGGATTCTTGTATTATGTTAGAAATATTATTCATAATTTAAATACCTTTGATAAAATAATAGGAAAGTAGCAGCCATTCCAAAAAAACAACCATATTTTTTTGGATTTTATACTTGAGATGTCTTGCATTTTTTTTGCCAAATAAATTCCAAAAGAAAATAGTACAAATAAAAAAATAACGGACAAAATAGAAATAATCTTAGAATCAAAATTATTTGGCATTATTGTTTTAAATTTTGAACTAACTAAGAATTCAAAAGAGGAATAAAAGAAAAAACTGATCAAGAAAAATGAAATTGTATAAAATGTATTTTTCTTTACAGCAGACGCTAATTCATTTTTTGAGCCAATAACTTGAGTTAATGCTAATATTAATATTCCAAAATATATAAGTTGAACAGAATTAAAAGAAAAATGAGGGCCGTAAAATGCATAAAATATAATTATTCCAGAAATAAGATAAGAAAAAATAAGCCCATAATTTGAAAGATTTCTTTTTGGCGCTCTTTTCTCTTGTAATACAGTTGGAGTTGATAAGAATGCATGAGCTTTATAAAGTCCATGAACAATCATATGGAATAGAGCCAATGTATACGCTCCAATCCCGCATTGAATCATCATAAAGCCAAGTTGACTGATTGTAGAATAAGCCAACTGTTTTTTAATATCAGTTTGAGTCATCATGATTAATGCCCCAAAAACCGCAGTTATTCCTCCAATAAAAGTTAATATTGTGTGAGCAAAAGTAGCATGTATAAGGACTGGAGATAGTCGAATTACAAGATAACCACCTG
>CANJMU010000128.1 GCA_947475135.1 Silvanigrellaceae bacterium | reverse complement strand
TTTGTGATAGTTGTTGGTGCAATAAAGTAACCGTCTGCAAGACCTTGCATTAAGGCAGAAGCTCCAAGCCGGTTTGCGCCATGATCGCTAAAATTAGCTTCTCCTAATACGAACAAACCTGGAATAGTGGATTGTAAATTATAATCAACCCAGAGTCCTCCCATGGTGTAGTGAACGGCTGGATAAATTCGCATTGGAGTTTGGTACGGATTTTCGCCGGTAATTTTTTCGTACATTTGAAATAAATTTCCGTATTTTTCACGAATTTTATTTTCACCTAAACGATGAATGGAGTCTTCAAAATCTAAGTAAACAGCAAGTTTACTTACCCCAACTCCAGCGCCATTGTCGCATTCTAATTTTGCAGCACGGGATGCGACATCTCGCGGAACTAAGTTTCCAAAACTTGGGTAACGTCTTTCTAAATAATAATCTCGCTCTTGTTGTGGAATATTTGCCGGTATGCGTGTGTCGCCTTGTTTTTGAGGAATCCAGCAGCGCCCATCGTTTCTTAAAGATTCTGACATGAGTGTTAACTTAGATTGGTGATCGCCGGAAACAGGAATACAAGTGGGATGAATTTGTGTGAAACATGGATTTCCAAAAAAAGCACCTTTTTTGTGAGCGCGCCAAATTGCAGAGGCATTGCAAGTTTTGGCATTGGTGGAAAGATAAAAGATATTTCCATAACCACCTGTGGCCAGTACAACGGCGTCTGCCATGTGGGTTTCTAATGCGCCAGTGACAAGGTTACGAACGATAATGCCGCGCGCTTTTCCGTCAATGACAACAAGGTCAAGCATTTCTGTACGCGGAAACATTTCCACACTGCCTTCAGAAACTTGTCTCATCATGGCGCTGTAAGCGCCTAGTAGTAACTGTTGTCCTGTTTGTCCACGGGCATAAAAAGTTCGAGAAACCTGTGTTCCTCCGAAAGATCTTGTATCTAAAAGACCACCATATTCACGGGCAAATGGAACGCCTAAGGCCACACTGTGATCAATAATTCTGACAGATGTTTCTGCTAAACGGTAAACATTCGATTCCCGGGCGCGGTAATCTCCGCCTTTAATTGTTTCGTAAAATAATCTGTAAACCGAGTCTCCATCATTTTTATAATTTTTTGCCGCATTAATTCCCCCCTGCGCCGCAATAGAATGTGCGCGACGCGGAGAATCTTGAATACAAAAACTTTTAACATGATACCCCATCTCGCCTAGGGATGCGGCCGCAGAGGCGCCCGCTAAACCTGTTCCTACAATAATAATAGAATGCTTACGTCGATTGGCAGGATTCACCAACTTGGAAGAAAATCTATGATTTGTCCAACGAGTTTCTAGTGGACCTGTGGGGCAATTCGAGTTTAATTTTGTACTCATAAATTGTTACCTTTGCGAAAAAAAATAAACATAAATAGGTTGGGAGATAAACCCTAAAGTAACAACAGTGGCATAGAGGTGCCCAAAAAATTTAAAAAACAGATTGTAGCGAGGATGGTTGTACCCTAATGTTTGAAAAATAGAGCTGACTCCGTGCTTCAAATGCATTCCAACAAAAACCATAATGAAACAATAAGTAACCATATAAATAGGGTCATGAAATTTTTCTAAAATAAGTTGATAAATATTCCGCATTTGAATTCCAGAATAGACAACGGAATAGTTGGGACCAAATTTGAATGTTGCCAGATGCCAAATAAGAAATGCTAAAATAATAAATCCTGTGTAAATCATTGTGCGTGAAGTTATTGTAGAGTTTTTATTTTTTGTTGGTTGCACATTATAATATTTTGGTTTTGATTTCAAATTTCTTAATTTGAGTGAAATGCCTGTAATGGCATGGACTAAAACAAATAATAATAAAAAAATTTCTATTAAATAAATAAACGGGTTGGATGTTAACTTATAACTGTATTCATTGTAAGCTTGAGCTCCTGCAAAAATAAACATGTTGCCAGCCATATGGACAAAGACAAATAATGACCAAACAATTGCCGTAAGAGCCATCATATATTTACGACCAATGGTCGACAGTAGGTAACTGTGGCTTGCGGACATAAGGTAACACCTCCATAAAAGTATAAAAAATTTTCTCCAATTACGGCCTTTAATGAAAAAGAATCAATGGAACTTTCTTTTACTTTCTTGTGGAACAATTGGCAACGGCTCCAGAGCTTAACCCGCTATGAGTGAGCTTTTGAACTGCTAAATGTCGTGCTCTGTAAGTTTTAAACGGGTACATTTCTTTTTTTTCACAGGGTGAATAACCAATAATCATTTTGCAAAAAAAACTACCGAGAAATTTTTCTAATTTTAAAAATTCCGCATGTGTTTCTGTTGCAAAAGAACATTGAATACAGTGTATCAAAATGCTGTAAGGAGTGTGCCAAAGTCTTAACATATTTTTTAATTTTGATTTTAAAATTTCAATGTCTTCTGTTGTTTTAAAAGTAACAGGAGCATCAAACGAAATTTCCATAACGTGTTCATTAAAATCATTTTCAATTTTAATAAGATCTCGTAAATTACTTTCGGTGTTTTTTTTAGGAACGCGGTTTAATCCGACAGCTTCACGGGCTTCTTCGTAGGTGGAATAGATTTCAAAAGAAAAATTTGGCACCGTTTCTTCTGCATTAAATTTGTATCCAACAGTTTTTTTCATAAAAAAATTTTTAAAGAATTTTAACAAAGACTCAAACTCAGGCAACATATTTTCTGATATTTTAAGATTGGTCACATTAAGTAAACAGGTATAAGGTGAATGCCAAAATTTTAAATTTTCTCGCCATTTATTTTTAAGTAACAGAAGGTCTTCTTGATGATTTATACTATAATCTTGTAAAAAATGAATTTCCACAACTCTTAAATTGAAATGATTTTCAAATTTGATTTTTTTTTCTTGTTCCATTTTGTGTTCCTTTTAAAAAGAATATTTTGGATGGAGAATAAAAATTAACAGAAATGATATGACAATTCATCATCTTTAAATGATCAGAAATGAATTAAAAAAGATCAAGATTGGAGAAAATTCATTCAGTTTTTTTATTCATCCTCTTCATCTTCTTCATCACTCTGAAACGTATCGAGTGGAATGAAGTCGGATTTCGTAAGAGAGGGATCTTGATTGCTATATTTACGAGTGATTTCAATTCCTTCAATAGATCGAACCCCAGTTTGAGTGGTTGCTGGCCAGTAGTCATAGATAAATTTAAGACCCTTTGTGCCGGTTCGTGGTGGAATGAATGCTAAAGCATTTATTATAGCTGTAAAAATTTCATGTCTAAAAAAGTGCGATCCCCTGGGTTTAGGAATTTTATCGAGCTCTAACAAATACGGATCTATTGGCCTAACAGATACCCTACGGTAATTTTTTTGATAGTAAAAGTGTCTTATCAGAAGTTTGGCAATGTCATAATGCCACAAAGTGTTATCGTTGTTCGACAAAATGGACTCGCAGTATCGAATAAAATCAATGACAACTTCCAAAGAATGAAATTTTGACTGGAACAGTTCTCTCAATAGAATTTCAGAGGGATAGACCTCTAATTCTTTTTTTAGATAATTGACAGCGCGTTTGAATTCTGCGGATTCTATCAAATTATTGGGCAGACGTTGAAGCACAAGTAACCTAAAGTCCCAGAATTTTACATACCAGGGAAATTCCTCTAAAACATAAGTCCTTTAAAACACAAGAGAATATCTTCATTTTATATTTGCAAAGACTAAAAAACATGGTACGTATATACACACCATGTTTTTTTGTAAAATTACGT
>CANJMU010000127.1 GCA_947475135.1 Silvanigrellaceae bacterium | reverse complement strand
TCTAGAATTTCTTCATAATTTTCAAAATGAATTAAAAAATTATAATATGACCGAAGAAGAATATCTCATGATTTCTCAGCTCCTCAAAAAATCCATTCCCAAGGAAACAGACCTGATTGAGTCCACACTTGGAGGGGCCCTCAAAGCCCTTGTCAAACGTTTGGAAAAGAATAAACCTTCTTCAAAGAAGTAAAAAAAATTCTTAATCCTTAAAAAGAGGACTTAGCTGTTGACTTTTATCCTTTTATTGAATATTTACTCCCATCGTTTGTTATTTATAACTTAACAAAATTGTTAGGTTTCATTCGAGGTTTTTTATGCCAGTACCAAAGAGAAGAACGTCCCGCTCCCGTCGTAATATGCGCCGTGCACATCTTGCGTTAACAACGCCGCAATTGACTAAATGCAAAAATTGCAGCACACCAAGACTTCCCCATTCAGCATGTGAATCCTGTGGTTTTTACAAAGGTTTCATTTTACCCAAAACAGCTCTTAAGTCCGATCTTCTTGCTATTCTTCGTTAACTCAAAGGAAATCGTTTCATGACTTCACCAACAGAAAAAACAGAAAATCGCCGTGCTGCGAAAAAAGTAAAAAATGGAAAAAAACGGAAAAATAAACTTCGCGCAAAAGGAACAACACCTCCCTTGTTCCCTCTTTACCCGGAAAATTCTGCTTCCAATTCCAAATGATATTTTCCTATTTCAAAATAATGACAAATAAAGCACTACTTTCTAGCTGCTCTATTTGTCATTATTTTTTTTTAAAGACATAATAAATCAGTTTTTGTCGCTCTTATTTTCATCTCATACAGTCCCTTTGTGAAAATAAGTCAACTCTTTGAAAGGAGATTTATCCCTCTATGCGTTCTACGGGCACTCAAAATAATTCGTCGTCAAAACCAAATCCAACACCAAAATCGACCACATTTCAAAAATCAACCTCTTCCAATTCGAATTCAGGAGGCCCAAGCCATCCTAAACAAGAAGGTCCTTACATCAATGAAAAAATTCGTTCTTTAGAAGTTCGACTGATCGATGAAAATGGTGAACAAGTTGGAGTTATTGCTACCAAAGATGCCCTCGCTCGAGCAGAAGAGATTGGATTAGATCTCGTCGAAGTTTCTCCGGATGCCAAACCACCCGTCTGTCGATTGATTGATTATGGAAAATTTAAGTATCAACAAAGCAAAAAAGCACAAGAAGCTAAGAAAAAACAGGTTATTATTGAAGTGAAAGAAATCAATTTAACCCCTAATACAGATACCCACGATATTGAAACAAAACAAAATTATATTAAACGCTGGATTGCGGACAAAGCACGCGTACGCGTTGGTGTTAAATTTAGGGGCCGTGAAATGTCCCATATCGATTTGGGATACAAAGTTCTTGCCGAGCTTATGGCTGGCATCAACGATATTGTCATCCAAGAAAGCGCACCAAAAATGGAAGGACGTCGTCTTGTTGTAACTTTACTTCCTAGGTTAGAAGTGAAGTAATCTTTTTTTCAAAAAATCTTTCCACAAGGCGCAAGAAGCGCTCTATCTATCTACTTAAAAAAATTAAAATTATTCAAGTTATAATCAGTTAAAGCTTGCTAAACTTACCCTTTAAATAATTCACATAAGGAGCAATCGTCAGGTCTTCTCCTGTGGCCATTTTAAGAACCTCAAGACCTGGATATTTTTTTCCATGACGATGAAGATTTTCATTGAGCCAAAGTCTTAAAAAAGAAAAATTTCCTTGCCTGATTTCATTTTTTAAATTGGAATTTTTTAGATTTGCAGCCCCATAAAACTGAGCGCTCATAATGTTTCCTAAGGTGTATCCTTGGAATTGACCACCTATCAGGGAAGAATACCAATGAACGTCCTGCAAACACCCCAAAGAATCGCTAGGAACATCTAAACCAAGGTCCTTTTTATATTCAGCATTCCACGCCTCATTTAAATCTTTGACTTTCAATTTTCCTTCCAACATTTGAAGCTCTAGGTGAAAACGAATCATGACATGAAGATTATAGGTCAGCTCATCAGCGTCGACTCGTATCAAAGATTTTTTGACCTTATTGATTTGGGCATAAAATTGATTCAAAGATATTTTTGAAAATTGTTCCGGAAAAAGAGACCTCAATTTAGGGTAAAAATATTCCCAAAATTCAAAGCGACGCCCTACTAAATTTTCCCACAAACGCGATTGACTTTCATGAACACCACTGGACGTTCCTTCCCCAAGCATGGTTCCATCAAGATTTTCAGCAATTCCAAGTTCGTACAAAGCATGTCCTGCTTCGTGAATCACACTAAATAATCCATCCGTTATATCATTTTCTTGAAAACGGGTTGTAATACGAACATCATTTCGAGAAAAAGCAATCATAAAAGGATGGGGAGTTTGATCAATTCTGCCACGATTGAAATCATAACCAATTTCAGCAGCCACCATGGAAACAAATTTTTCCTGCAAAGCAATTGGAAAAGATAAATTCGTGAATAAACTTTCTTCCTTTGAAGGACGAGATAATACGTCTGCAACAATAGGGAGTAGTTCACTTCTCAATTGAACAAAGATATTTTGAATAGATTTTGCAGTGAACCCATAATCAGATTCCGAAATCAGTGGGTCGGCAATGTGATCGTATTTAAAATGCTCTGCATAACGGAGAGAATGCTCCAATGTTTTTTCAAGATAAGGAACAATCATTTTAAAATTATTTTCCGCTTTTGCTTCGATCCATTTATCGTAACAAACAGCTTGATGCTCCATCATCATAGACACAAATTCTGGACTTAGTTTCGTGGATTTTTCATACTCAATTTTTACGTAACGTAACAGACACGCTTCGTCGGAAGAATAAGGTAACAAGCTTTCTGTTTTTTCTAAATCACGAAGCAATGTACCGACTTCTGGATGAATAAATTTTTCGTGGGCGATCTTTCCTAAAGTCGCAAGCTGCCTTCCCCGCATTGCGGCGCCAAACTTTGGCATATGAGTGTTATTATCCCAAATTAAAATAGCTTGAGCACGCCGAATATCAACAATTTCTTTTAAAATGAAATTTAATTTTGAAAACTTTTCCGAGTCCTTGGAATTCATCATTATAAATCTTCCCTCATAAATTTTTTCGCTAATTCTTTTTCAGATTTCGTCAAACTTTCCCAATGAATTATTAATAAATCTGGCCGGTATTTCGCTGTGAGCTTAATTTGCTCTTTTCTTTGAAACTTAGAAATTTTTTGATGATCACCAGAAAATAATATTTCTGGAATCTTTTGATTCATAAATAAATTTGGCTTTGTATATTGGGGAGGTTCCAATAAACCATTCTGAAAACTATCCATGGAATTGCTTTGCTGGTTGCCTAAAACTTGTGGAATAAATCGGCAGACAGAATCGATGACGCACATGGCTGGTAATTCACCACCAGACAGCACAAAATCCCCAATGGAAATATTTTCATCAGCAACATTTTCTGAAATACGAGAATCAATCCCCCCATATCGTCCGCAAAGCAAAATAATATGTTTTTTTTGCGCATATTCCATGGCTTTCTGATTATGAAAGACTTTTCCATGGGGCGCTAAGTTTACAATATAAGAATTTTCATTTTTTAAAGATTGAATCGCCTGATAAATAATATCGGCGCGTAAAATCATTCCATCTGCACCACCAACAGGGGAATCATCCACACTTTTTCGTTTGTTATCTGAAAAATCTCTGAGGTTAATGGATTCTAAGGAAACTAAATTTTTTTCAATTGCAGTTCCAATCACACCATCTTGCTTAAAGATATCAAACATATTTGGGAATAAAG
>CANJMU010000126.1 GCA_947475135.1 Silvanigrellaceae bacterium | reverse complement strand
CTATTGAAAGAAAAATTATGACAAATCTTCAAATTCATTTATTGGAAAAAATAAATGCAGATATCGATGATTTTAAAAAAAAAATAGATAACAAATTAAAAATTCCTGAAAATAATCTTTTTTCAAGTGCTTTAATTTATCCACTAAAAGCTGGCGGAAAGCGAATTAGACCTATTTTAGTTTATTTGGTGGCGGGTTGTTTTGGTGGTGATGCTGCCATTGAAAATGCAAGAAAATATGCGTTGGCATTGGAAATGATTCATACTTATTCGTTAGTACATGATGATTTGCCATCTATGGATAATGATGATTTTCGAAGAAATAAACCAACAACACATAAGGTTTTTGGTGAAGCGCAAGCTCTTCTTGTTGGTGATGGCCTACTAACAGAAGCTTTTTATCAAATTTGTCAGAGCTCAATTTCTTCTCATGGAATTTCAATTCTGGCTGAATTATTAGCGGAATGCTCTGGTATTGGTGGAATGATTTTTGGGCAATGGATTGATATTTTGCAAACCAATAATAAAAATTCATGTTTTTGTGAAGATATTTTAGTTCAGATTCACAAAGAAAAAACAGGTAAATTGCTTGGTGCGTGTTTAGCTGGAGGTTACGTTATTGGAAAGTTATCTAGAAATCCAAATTTAGAAAAAGTACAATTAGAAAAAAATGTTGATTATTGGACGGAGCTTGGAATTCTATTAGGGCTAGCTTTTCAAATTTATGATGATATTTTAGATGTAACAAGGACGACAGCCGAATTGGGAAAAACTGCAAAAAAAGATGAAGAACAACATAAGTTAACGGCGGTCGCATTATGGGGTCTAGATGGCGCTCAACAAAAGGCAAAAGAGTATACAAGAAAATCATTGGACTTGCTTGAAAAAAATATGGCAAATGAAAAAATAGAAAAAACATTTTACGAAGAATTTAAATTAATGATAGAATCTTTGATTAATAGAAATTATTAAAAAGGTTTTTAAAATGCGGTATATTTTTTTATATGTTTTTCTACTTGTGAGTTGTTCTTCTACAAAGAAGACGGATGATGTCATTATGAATAAAACTTTAACTTCAATAAAAAATCAGTTAACTTCTATGGAGGCGCGGCAGAAAACATTGGAAGTCAATTTGGAAACTTTAAAAAAAAATATGAAGTCTGGTATTTTTTTAGATAATCCTGTGCCTTTAGATTCTACTCAGTCAGAGACTGATTCTCTAAAAATTCCGCCAGTAGATATACAAAAATCACCTATGCTGGAAACTAATAATTTTTCAAAAAATTTAGACAAAAAAAGTGAGGAAAAAAAACAGTCTGAATATATTTCCAAAAATTTACTAAAACCACAAGAATTAATTAGTATCGCAGAATCTAAAATAATATCTATGGAATATGGAGAATCTCTTCTAAAAGTGCAAGAGCTTAATAAATATTTTCCAAATTTTCAGGACTTTGGGCGTCGTTATTTAATTGAGGCTGCAGATAGAATTTATTTAAAAGAATATGATTTAGCATTAACAACACTGAATTTATTTTACCAAAAGTATCCTAATAGTAAATTTACCCAGCGGGCAAAATTTTATGAAGCTCAAGCAAATGAGGGTATGAAAAAAAAAGAAAAAGCCTACGATATTTACTCTGAAATCGTTGAAATTGATCCGTATTCTATTTATGCAGAAACAAGTAAGGCTGCAATGAAAAGAATTAAAAATGAAAAATGAAAATGATCTTAGTGTTTACAATAATTGAGTTGAGAAAATAAATGAAAAAAACAAATTATTTTTTATTTATGCTTATTATTTTTTGGAGTTTTCCATGTTTTTCATTGAATCGTGTTCCTGGAATTAATTTTCAAATCGATACTCAATTTTTTTATGGTTATTATGCTGGGACGCGCACTTTAGATGGGAAGCCGGCAAATATCCCGTCGCAAACAAGTTCTGGTGCTGGAAATCCTCAATATTTAGAGGGCGCATTAGATTCGGCGAGTGTATTAAACATTGTAAGTAATGCGCGTTTTATATTTTTGCATTCTAATCAGTTATTTGCAGGAATTGTGGGCTCTTATCAAATGAATTCTATTTCTGCGGATACTCTTGTTCTTCAAAATCAATTTTATCCATCGAACATATTTCTTGCGGGGATTGCCTTGGGCGTAAAATTCAAATATTTCCATATATTAATTGATCTATTTCCTTACGCTAACACAACGATTCAAAATTATGTCATCACAAGCAATGGTTTTGATGATGGCGCGAGGTCTAGTGCTTATAGTGTGAGCTATTTTGGTCCTGCTGGTTTTCAAGCCAATATAAGTTATGATTTAGAGTTCTTTGAAAATATTTCGCTTTCCTTAGATGTGGGTTATCGTGTACTGCATTTACAATCAAATGAAGTAGATCTGGGGGTAGGAGCGAATCAAGTTACTTTAAATTCTTCTACGAATTGGCCTACAGGTGGACTTTCTTTAAGTTATACATTTGATTCTTTCCCTTGTTTTTAATAGAAATTATTTCATTTAAAACTTTTAAGAAAGTTATTGAAAAATGAAAAAATTGTTTTTTTCTAAAAATTTTTGTTTATTTATTTTACCGATTTTATTTTTTGTTTCCTGCTCTTCTATACAGGAAAATAAATCGAATCCGCCACATGAAAATTTATATTTAAATGAGCCTGTGCTCAATGAAAAAAAAGCAATTCATGATCAAAAAGATACAAGTGCTAACGAAGATGATAAGCGCGAAAATTCTAATTCAAAATCAAAAATAAACCAACAGGTCAATAGTAAAAACGGAAATTCGAATAATCAAAAGCTAAAAATCAAAAATAATTCTGAGTTAATTTCTGATTCACAAATTGAAGATGAGTTAGAAAGCAATGAAGATTTGCAGCCAAAAGATAAAGAATTATCTCATTCTGAAACCTCTTTTTCAATGGATGAAAACCCACTTATTGGAGAGGACTTTTCGTTACTTTGTTCTGATGGTTTGTATTATTCTGCATGGAAAGAGCAGTTCAATGAGGAATGGTTAAAAAATAATAAAAAATTAAAACTCAAAAAATCTAAATTAAAGGAAACAATGGATAGAGCAAGAAATGAAGAATTCATAAGAATCGTCTATCCGTCAATTGAAAAAACCGGTTATGATTTTCCTTTTGAGATGAATATTTCGGTGTTGTCCTGGATTAATTATTTTACGGGTGCTGGGCGTGGCAATTTTGTTGTATGGTTAAGAAAATCAGCTGATTTCATTCCAAGAATGGCGCCAATCTTAGAACAATCCGGTCTGCCTCAAGATCTTGTTTACTTATCAATGATTGAATCTGGATTTAACACTAAAATATTGAGTTATGCTGGCGCTGTCGGTGTTTGGCAATTTATGCCTTACACGGCAAAAATATATGGGCTAATAATCAATGATTGGATTGATGAAAGACGAGACCCTATGAAGTCAACCTATGCGGCGGCTCGTTACCTTACAGATTCTTATGCGCAATTTGGTAGTTGGCATTTAGCAGCAGCTAGCTATAATTGTGGAACAGGATGTATTCAAAAGTCATTGAGACATTATGGAGAAAATTCATCTTATTTTCAGCTAACATCAATGGGTGTTGTGAATAAACAAACGGCAAATTATGTTCCTAAAATTATTGCTGCCATGGTGATTTCAAAGAATCCAGAAAAATTTGGATTTGAAACTCCTCCTGGCAATTATCAAACACAAACTACAATTTTACCATTAACTAGGTCGATTTTGTTAAATGATCTCGCGTTAGCAATGAATATTGACTCTTCTGTTCTAGAAAAATTAAATCCTGAATTGCGATTAGGTTTAACTCCACCGCCACAATACACAAAGAATGGATT
>CANJMU010000125.1 GCA_947475135.1 Silvanigrellaceae bacterium | reverse complement strand
TCGCTGACACTTTCGGAAGTGAAGTAAGAAAGTGTTTCGTCTGAAAAAGAAGAAAAAGTGCTACGGCTTATCATAGTTTTTGGTCCTTTGCTGAAAACCTTAAAAAAAAGTGGAGCATTTCTGTAAGCCGGATTCTGTCTAGGACTGCAATTTCTCTTGCCTTTTTGTTACCAAAAAGATCTTTGCGACCAACCCGAGTGTCAAACGAACCAAGCAGGTTCTTCACTCCTATTTGGTCTTGCTTCAGGTGGGGTTTACACAAATGGATGTTGCCAACCAAGCGTGTGAGCTCTTACCTCACAGTTTCACCCTTACCAAACTTTCGTTTGGCGGTTTATTTTCTGTTGTACTTTCCATCACCCGATCTGCTCTTGCGAACAAATCAAATGTCTGGGCGTTATCCAGCACCTTGCTTTGAGAAGTCCGGACTTTCCTCACTCAATTTATTTTCATAAATCGGCGCTGCAGTCTGAAATGCTCCACTCATTTTTCTTTTAACCTTTTTTAGAAAGTTTTTCAATTTCCTTTAATTTTTCTAAGGCTTTTTGATGTGTGGAATCAATTTTTAAAATGGTTTCACAGATTTTTTTAGCTTTATCAAACTGTTTCAGCTTCATAAAGCAGACACATTTATTATATAAAATTTTTGTATCATTGGGGTCTAATTTAATTGCTAAATTATAATATTTTAAGGCTTCGTCAAAACGACCCAAATCTTTCAGGCTAATACCCATCAAATTGAGAACACTTTTGTTGGTCGCATCTTTTTGTAAAATTTTTTCAAAAAATAAAAGGGCTTTGTCTAGTTTTTTTTGATAGAAAAGAGCTTTTCCGTATTGCTCAAAAAATTCTTCGTGTTTAATACCGGCTTTGTATGCGGATTCTAAAATCACTTCCGCGTCATTATAACGTTGCTTTTCAAGTAGTAAAGTGGAAACAATCTGGTAACGTAAAGGATTATGCGGACTTAATGCAATCCTAATTCAATATTTCCCATATCGACACAAATATGTCCCATTTCATCAAATGCTTGAACAAAATTACCATTTTTTTCTATGGCCTCTTTGCAAAATTTTTCAGCAGATTTAAAATCTTTTAAAGCGTGATAACATTTTGCAATACCAACACGAATTCGTGATGATTGCTCATTCTTTTTAAGAAGTAAAATTAATTCTTTGAGTGCTTCATCATAATTTTTATTGAGGTAAAAATTCTTTGCATGATTAATTTGAAATTCTAAATTATTTGGATCGTGAAAGTGATTTAATGCATTGTTAATTTTTTCTGCAAGGACTTTAAACGAAAATGGTTTGTTAATAAATCCGTCGACATCGTATTCTGCCATGGCATTTAAATCTGTTTTATGAGCATCTGTTCCCATCATTAAAAATGGGATACCTGAAATATGAAATGAGTTGCGAATTTCGTTTAATAACTCAACACCTGTCATATTTGGCATATCCATTTCACAAATAATAAATCCAATTTTGTGTGTTTTTAAAAGATTTAAGACACTTGGAGTTTGGTGGTTTATTTTAATATTTTTATAGCCAAGTGTTTTTAATTGCGATGCAATTGCTGTTCTGTAATTTTCACTATCATCGATAACTAAAAAAACAATACTTGGTGAGGATGAGATAGATAATTTTTGCATTTCAATTTTCTTTCAACAAAATCTAATTTATATTTAGAGTCATTCAAATAATTATGAATATTTATAACTATTTTTATTTTCTAATTTTATATTATGCTATGTAAGAAAATTTTTCATCACAAGTCATTTTTTTGATTTTGAATCGGGATTAAAGTTTTATAAATAAAACCGATCTTGAAATTGAATCGGTTTGAATGAGGTGTTCGCAAATATGTTTTCTTTCAAAAATTTAAAAATAATCATTTCAATTGTTACCTTACTACCCCAGATATCTTATGCCGCTGGCTTGAGCTACACCGAGTGGGAAAGCAATCTTCATTTAGGAATTGGTGGTGCAGGGGTTGCATCGGGTGATGACGTCGAATCCCTATTTTCAAATCCGGCTTTAACGGCAGGTTTAAGAAGCCTTCGGAGTAGTCAAATTTTACAATCTTTTCAGCTTCCGTTGCCTAATTCTATCTCCTTCAATCAAATTTCTTTGAATGAAGTTTATAAATCTTCACAGAGCGATATTTTAAAATCTTTTCTTGCAAGTAAAGCTCAAACATCTGAAACAAAACAATCCTATGTTGCAACTCAAATGTTTCCTTATATTATGTTGGGTTACAAATTATTCCCAACATTAGTGATTGGTTTTCCAATACGATCTGAACATAAATTAGCCCTTTTAGATCCTGCAACTCCAACAAATATTTATTATCATGGAGTCACTACGTACACTTCGTTATTTCATTTGTCTTTTTCCACAGGACTGGGAGCTTTACAAGGTGGTTTTAACTTTCGACCAAACTACAGAGAAGAATATTACACAACATCCTTAAATTCGGATAAGGTAACTTTTTCCGGTTTGTATGGCTTAGGTCATGACCAGGCCACAGTGTCTTACGGAACGAATATGGACGCTGGTTTTACTGTGGGTGTTTATGATTATTGGTTTCCAACTTTTGGCGTGAGCGTCATTAATATACCAACAGGATGTCAGGATAATTATTATAATTTATACACTCAAAAATCAGAAAAAATTTGTGGAAGTGTACGATATTTAGGTCGAAACGATCCTAACGGGATTTCTAAAAAATTTGCATCTCAAATCGATCCTACGGAAGTTCATGCTGGAGGATCGATTACCCCAAGACTTAAAATTTTAAGGTTTAATATCAGACTGCGTTTAGCCGCCGATGTTTATCCGATCCCTATTGCAATTGGGGATTCTAAATACGGTGTTTCAAGTGACAGTGTGTTTGATATGCTCCATGCAGGAGCCAGATTATTTTTTGGAAATTCAGCCTTTGGTCTTGGTCCCTATGCAAGTGTTGGCGCAATGAATTCGGCTATGACTTGGGGAGGCGGAATTCGTTACAAAGTTTTCAATTTGGAATATGCTTCTTTTATTCATAAAGATTTTGTGGAAGACATCGGTCAACAAAGTTACTTGCCAATTTCAGAAAGAAGACATCTTTTGAGTTTGAAATTTATTTTCTAAAACTTGTTTTAACCCTTGAAATTGATTAAATAAAGTATGGGGGAAATTTCATGAATAGATCACTCATACTTTGTTTCTTTGTTGTTTCGCAAACTCTTTCTTGTGTGACAAACAAAAAAGAAAATCAATCTTATCCAAAAAAAGTGACTCCAACGGAAAAAATACAGATTGTCCTTCCTCCTGAATCTCAAAATTCAGATCCTGTGCAGCAAAATCCACAACAAATTTGCGATGTCAATGCAAATAACGCTGTTTCTTTAACCAATGATTTTTTAAATTTAATCAATAAAACAGAAATGGATTTTTTATCCATGAATTGTGCTGCCGTGATGGTCGATAAATCTAATTTCGATCAATTTTTAAATTCCTTAACAAAAAAAATAGAAAATCCACCACCTCCATTGATGCAACTTGCGTTTACTTACTGTGATTCTTTTCTTGATAAAGGGAATACTGAAAAATTAAACAATGCAAAAAATACAATCAATAATTTTAAAAATGGCAATCAAGTTCTGAATGAATTTGGGTTGATTCAATCTTTAAATCCTTCAGGAAATGTCGCCTTCCCAACAACGCCACCACTTTTGACAAATCCTCAAAATGTCGATGAAATTTATCAGACCGCAATTCAACTTTTAAATAATGACGATCCTGAAAAAGCTCTTGTCCTGCTAAATTCCGTCCCAAAAGATAAAGTCACACAGGATATTAAAAAACTTCGTGATGATGCATTGAATCAAGCGG
>CANJMU010000124.1 GCA_947475135.1 Silvanigrellaceae bacterium | reverse complement strand
TGTCTAAAGGAACGTCAGGGAGTGGGGTTTTACAATGAAATTCAACAACAGAAGAGTTTTTTGAGGCCATTTTTTTAATTTCATTAACAGTGCCATCAATTTTGATTTGACCATCGTGCAAAAAAATAATCCGAGACGCAACTTTTTCAATTTCTTCTAGGTAGTGTGTGGTTAAAAAAATCGTGCGTCCTTGCTCGGAATATCGTCTAACGACATTCCATAACAGTTGCCTGGAAGCAACGTCTAAACCGGTTGTGGGCTCGTCTAGAAACACTATTTCCGTATTTCCAATAAATGCAGTGGCCAATGCCAATCGACGTTTTTGGCCACCAGAAAGTTTATTGGCTTTCATTTCTAAAAAACTTTCCAATTCAAAATCTTCAATAATTGTTTTTTCAGCGCAGGGATTTGGGTAATGTTTTGCCACGAATCTTAAGATTTCGATGGATTTAATTCCATCTGCAAATTCAACATTTTGTGGAGTTAAGCCAACTTTAACCCGTGCTTTTGGCAAAACTGGGTTTTGTCCATAAAGAAACACATTTCCTTCTGTTGGAATTTCTTGGCCCAGCATCATCTGAATGCAGGTGGTTTTTCCTGCACCATTCACTCCAAGTAAGGCAATAATTTCTGATTTTTCGACACTAAAATTGATATTTTTTAGGACGAACTTATTTTGAAATTTTTTTGTTACGTTATTCAATTCAATGATTTTTAGCATAAAAACCTTTCAATAAGAAAAACATGAGAAATAAAGATTTTGATTTTCATGTTGATTTGTTTTTACACTTGAAATTTGGAAAAAACTAATGCGGTATGATTTTAAAAATTTGGCGATTGTTTATCACCTTATGATGGTGGGCCGGGAGGGACTTGAACCCCCAGATCGTCTCGTTATGAGCGAGCTGCCGTAACCATTTAGCTACCGGCCCAAAAATGTGGCGGAGAGAGAGGGATTCGAACCCCCGGTAGGTTGCCCTACAACGGTTTTCAAGACCGCCGCCTTAAACCACTCGGCCATCTCTCCTGAATTGAGACGATAAAAAATTATTTAGAGGGAGATTTATTTTGTGATGTTTTTATTTTTGCAGCAAGGCGGGCTTTTTTCTTGACTTGAGCTTTTTTTCTTTTCATTTTAAACGTACGGCGATTATCATCTTTTCCCATAAAAAGTCCTAACATAATAGTGAGTTTATGAAGCTTTGGCCAAAAATTTTGGACACTTGCTTAACAAAAACGACAAGTAACATGCCTGTTGATGTTACGCAAGATATTTTCATTGCGCAGCTCTCAAGAGGTTGATAGGTTGGTCCGATAGGTGCCTTATTTTTTGGGGGTATATTGTTTTATGTTTGGTTTTAGTGGTGGAGAAATAGTGTTTATCGCACTCATTGCTCTTGTACTTTTTGGGAATCAAAATTTACCTGAAAATATGAAGAAAATGATACAAGGGTGGACGAAGGCGAAAAAAGTTGCGAATGACGTGCAAAAATCATGGAACGACGTGCGTCGGGACGTTGAAAAAAGCATTAATTTTGAAGAAGAAAAAAAGAAGCTGAAAGATTTAGTTAAACCAATTTCATTGGACGGAGATTCCCCTAAAAAAACTTATGTCTCTCAAAATGAAATTGACCGAGAGCATAAGAATCAAAACTATTTAGCATCTTATATTTATCGCCGCCTTCCTCCTTTTTTATCAAATGAAGAGTATATGTTATCGGATTATTTTGTAGGTCCACGCATTTAATAAATCAATAATATTGGTTTTATTTCCACTCCCTGACTGGATTCATCCTCTACAAAATCACTTAAATTTAATTCAACCGGCTCATCCAACGAATCTCTTCGAAGATCTTTTTTTTTGGGTAAGTGATTATTATTCTGAAATACTTTCAAATAGAGGTCCGGTGTTTTAAAAAAATCAAAAGCAACAACTTGATGCCTTTCAGATAATGGAGACCTCAAGTTTTTAATGTTCGCATCATCCTTTAAAAAACTTAAAATTGGCGATTTTGTTTCATCAAAAAAATCTTGAAATTTATTTAAACGCTCCCTATCAGTTGAATGAACATTATATTCTTTATCGGATTTTTGAATGAGTTGAATAATAACTTCGTGTAGCTTTTCATTTAAATATTGAACGTCATCTTCAATGATTTCACCAAAATGATAATTTCCTGGGTGGGACAACAAAAAAGGATTTTCAGAAAAATAATTATACAAATTGGATAAGGATTCATAAGAAAAGTTGGAATAGGAAAGAAGTGTGCGGCTCTTCTTTTTAAAAATCATTAATTTCATATGAGATAAGTAGCAATTTCTATAAATAGAGAAAAATGATTTATCTGGAAAATTTTCTAAACCTTGAATCACAACAAATTTTTTTAAATGAATGTCATTCAAATAATGAAAATCATTTTTAGAAAGTAAAATTTCGTAATCTACTTCGGCATCCTGCATGCGACCTAAAATGGAAAAGATAAAAATATCATTTTGTCCTTCTCCTGAAAGAAATTCTCCCATAAAAATAAGTTTAAAATTTCTTTGTGAAATAAAATGAATTTCGGATAATTTTTTAATAAATAAAGTAACATTGTTGTTACTGTAATAATGGATAAGCTCATCCATATCATCTGCATGAGGGAAAGAAATTATATTGACAAGTTTTAATCGTTGTAAAAGTGTTATGGCATTGGCATTGAAGGAGTCAAAAATAATGGAAACTTTTTTGTGCAGTGGTAAATTATTTTCAGGATTCATTCCTTTTAATATTTCTGTTAATTTAAATCCATCATCCGAGTTCATGAAATTTGACTCTGCATTCAATTTTTCTGCAGATTTATTTTCAGATTGTTTAGAAATGGGAACAGGGCATAAAAAAATATGCGGAGAAGAATTAGAAACCGGAAATCTAAGTTGAAGCTTTGCTTGAATCTCTAACCATTTTTGTTTGTTATTTTCTGCTTTGGGGTTACGTGAAGTGCGGGCCATAGAGTGATACCTCTTCCAAAAATGAATCTAAGACACTTTCGGAAGAGGGTTTCAAAAAACTTAGATTCGACACAACTTCAGAGTATTTGTCGAATGAGTTTGGGATATTGGGATTCCTCCGGTAATAAGAATAACGTCTCCGGAATTCACCATTTTTTGTTGAACGACATATTGAACAATCTGATCGAAGGCCTGGTCCGTATCGTAAAATTGATCATTGTGAACCCCATGAACACCCCTCAGTAAGCTCATGCGACGCACAACTTCTGGGTTTGGGCTTATGGCAATTATTTTTGTATTAGGGCGATTTTTCGATAAAAATCGAGCAGATTTACCAGACAAAGTGAGACAAACAATGGCAGCTGCTTTTGTCTTGTCCGCAAGTTCTACGGTGATTTGGGCAAGATGCTCGGAATAAGAGAGGGGATTTTCTTTTGTTGCAAGAGTATTTGAGTTTTGTGAAAAATCTTTTGAGAGTATTGTGGAATCGACTCGATCCAGAATATTGCGCATGGTTTGCACAGCCAATTCTGGGTATTTACCAGAAGCGCTTTCTCCGGAAAGCATGGTGGCGTCTGTGCGATCATAAACAGCGTTAGCCACATCACAAATTTCAGCTTTTGTTGGACGACGATTTTCAATCATAGAGTCTAACAATTGAGTTGCAACAATAACAGGTTTTCCATGAAGAAGTGAAGATTCAATAATCTTTTTTTGGTAGGCAGCTACATTGGCAAATCCGCATTCAACACCGAGATCTCCGCGCGCTACCATAATTCCATCGCTCACTTGACAAATTTCATCAATATATTTAACAGCTCCAAGCATTTCTACTTTTGTGATAATTGGGATTGGTTGAAATCCATAAGATTGGATTAATTTTTTTAATTCAATAAT
>CANJMU010000123.1 GCA_947475135.1 Silvanigrellaceae bacterium | reverse complement strand
TGGGTGCCCAAGGTCTCTTTAAATTCCGCAAGCCTTCCTAACTTTGCCGTAATGACGCCAACGCCTCTAACGCGGAAAACACCGCGCTGTCCAACAAAGACAAAGTCTGAGTCCACCCAATCTGGAATCGTGCGACCAGCGGCCTGTAATCGCTTCGTTACTTTATTTAAAAAAGTTTTCCGTCCTGTTTCAAGCCAAAGCTTGAGTCCATCCCGTGCGTCTAAATTTAACGGCACCATTCTTTCTTTGAGACCTTTTCCTTTGCGGACAAAGACTTTTCCACTTTTTTCATTGATTTCGATATCACGAAGCTTTAAAGCGACAAGCTCACTGACACGAAGTCCTGCGTGGCGCAGAAGAGAAATCATGGCAAGAGAAAGTCCATAATCTTTTCCTCTTAAATTTTCAGCGCATCGGCGCACCTCATTCCATTCATTGCGGTCAAGGGATTTGGGAGCCCCACGGACAATGGAAATTTGTTTTAGATTGCGGAAGGGGTTTTCTTTTTCGGGCACATCGAGGTAAGATAGAAAGGCAGAAATGCTGTGAGTCCTTCGATTCACGGTGGAGGCTTTTTTATGTTCGACGATAAGAAAATCTCGATACTGGCGAGCGGTTGTCATGCCCACGTTTTTGGGATGGGTGAAACCACCACCGCTTTTAAGGAGCCAGTGCAAAAATTGCCTAACGTCTCGAGTGTACTCCCTCAGAGTTGCGGAGCTGAGATCTTTTTTAAGAAGAGCAGTCGTCCAAGGCTCGATCCAAGCCTCAATTTTTTCAAAATTTTGCATAATGATAAAAACCTCGTTTTAGCGGTACAGAATAAGTGAACATAACGTTACAATTTTATTGAACAAGATCCAGCTCCTACACCATGACTATACCGCTATGAGACATTAGCGGTATAGTTTATATAACGCAAAAAAAATCCGCACAGTCTATGCGGAAAATTAAAGGGCGTCGATTTGCTGTTTGGTTAAATGCGTGTATCTCATAATTTTATCCAATGGCTCACCATCGGCTTTCATTTCTTTGGCCATATCTAATTTAGCTTTTATTTCGCCTTCAGCCATCCCCTCAAGCCTATTGACGTACATACCGTTGTCAATATCCATTAATTCTTTCTTACGAGCTTCGTACAAAGCTCTTTTCTTTGGATTATGGCTTAAAATTTCAAGGCTTTCAAAGGCTTGTGCAATTTCTTGGGATTGCATTGCTAACTCCTTCAAGGTTTCTTCTTTGGGTTCTTTAAAGAACAACGCCCACTTCTCTTCTGACGTCGTTTTATCGTAACACGTTTTTTTAAATTTAGGAATCTCTATAAAATGAGCCTCATAATATGGATTTAAGCGAACATCCCTATTGTCAGCATCCACAATAATAAGTTTAGTATGAAATTTATCCGTGTGCTTGTAATAGTCAAAATTAAGAATATTGATAAGGATAACTTTTTTTAAGTCATGAAATCGCTGTTTTTCTTTTAACTGAGAAGCATATATCCTAGAGAAATAAAAATTTGATCTCTGTTCAAAATCCTTATAATCATTACGCTGCATCTCGATATTTAAAAATGATTTATCATTTAACTGTGCTAGCACATCAAGCCTTGATCCCCTATCATCTTCTTGGTCTTTTGACATTTCTAAATTTAAAAATGTCACACTTTCAATTTTTTTATCACCTTCTAAATGCAAAATTGCATTTGCTAGATTTATAAAATGAGTTTTATTATGTCCAAAAAGTTCCTTGAAAGCAAAGTCAATCTTGGGGTCCATTATCTTGTCTGTAATATCAATATTTTTTTCATCTAACTCTAATTTTTTTGACGTTTTTTTATTTTTTACCATTCTTTTGTTCCTATATAGCAACCTGATATTTTTTACAAAAAAAATATCAGGTAAAAGTCGCCATAGATATTCAGCGGTAGCAATAATAATTTCACACGCGACTTGGCTCCTGCATGAAATTTACTTCATGTACTTTAATTATTGGTTAAAAATTCATACCCAACTTTTCGGGCTCTCTTCTTGTTTTGGATGTTCAAAAGTTTGCGCTTTTAAAGGAGTTTTTTTTGGATGCTTTTCCTTTAAAGATTCTAGTCCTGCTATCATTAATAAACGAGCCCTATGACTCATAGACCGCTCACCTTTTGGGATAGTAAAGTATTTTGGTAATTCAAAATCACCATCACCTTCCTTTAAAAATTTTATTAATTCGTCTTGCTCTTCATTTTCATTAAATTTCAAAGTTATCATTGATAATCTCCTTTCAAATAGCTATTTCCAACATCTAGTGCAAGAATTTTATAATTTGAACGAACTTGAGAGCCAATTGAAATTAATCCATTTACACAAGTAAAGCTAGGATCATCACAGCGAGTATCTTTGATTGGTAATTCATTTATTTTGAAAAGTTTATATATACCATCTGCTTCTACTTCGGCTTTTAACATTGAAACAAACATTTCATCTTTTGCGCCACCTCCAGACAAAATAATATTTGTCGCTCGTTCCTTATATTTCTCATTTTTATTTATTAAAGAGGCAAATACCTCATTGTAATATTGATGAATTGCAATTTTTTTATATTTTGTAGCATCAATTCGTCGACCATTCATGCCATTTTTCTCAGGAACTGTATTAGAATGCCAAGCTTTTAAAGCTTCACCTTCCGATAGTCCTGCTAAGGTAGCAAACTTATTAATCGCACCAGCGATACCTTCTGCTTGAGATAAGGTTGATGTCTGTGGCTTACCATCAATAACAACAACCTGTTGTAAATCTCCATGCCCCAATTGCCAAAGAACGTATGTTTTTAATTGCGGTGGGATTGAAGCTGCAACAGCCTGAATTTCGGAATAAACAAATGCACTTTCATCCATTTCAACCTGACATATTTTCCATGAAGACAGATTTGAGCTTGTCTTAAACTTTATTTCAGAAATTGCCTCAATCAATAATTTTTTATTTTCATCACTGAATTTACTATGTCCAGCTCCCTCTCTAAAATAATCTATCCATTGAAGCGAAGCTGACATGGTTGGTGTTACCTTGTGCTTACCTTCACCTAAAATAGAAGCTACAAGACCTTTTAAAAGTCTTCTGTACTGAGGACGTTTCAATGTTCCTCCAACTTGCCTTTGTGATTTAAGTGATTCTTGGCTTGCGGCCTCACCAATCAAATATTCCATTCCGTCGTCTTCAATGACAATTGAATTTGAATCAAATTTAAGCTCTTCAGTCGGAACAGGGGATATAAACGATGGAATAGAGACAGGCATATAACAACTCCTTATGTTAAAATACAGTTTTATTAAAGACACTTATTATGTCTAAAATTAGATTAAAGTAACTTTAAGATACAATCAAGTCGCCATGACGTTTTTTTGTCGCAAACTTAAAGAAGTGTAATAAAATATTTGTTTACTTGGATTCATTTTTGAATATTAATTTTTAAAAAGCTCTACTTAACGCATTTTTGGTCTCATGCGGTGAGATTGGCGAGGTCTTTCTGCTTGAATTTGCGGCTTTTGCTCTTGAATCTTTGGCTTTTGTTGTTCTGGCTGTTGCTTTTGCACAGCCTCTTGCGGAATTAATTTCGGATTTAAAGCACTATCAAGCTTTCTAAGCGTCTGCTCCACAAAAACAGGGGATTTCTTGTACGCCTCAAACAAATGCTTTGCAGGGAGTGAGGAGCGGTTTAAAAAACCATCCACACCAAAAGAGGTATTCACTTCCTTATGCAAAAGTTTTGCAACAATTTCTTGATTAGTTTTGCCAATTTTATAGAGCTTTTCAAGATCATTTTGTTCTGGTTCAAGATTGAGTTTGTAAATAACCTCAAAGCTAGATTCTTTAATTTTACGATTCAATCGAGCAAGAGCCATCTCGTTTCCAATTAATTTTTTCAT
>CANJMU010000122.1 GCA_947475135.1 Silvanigrellaceae bacterium | reverse complement strand
TTGTGAAGAATCATTGATAAATCAGCAGATGTTGGACGATACTATTTATTTTTGTTGAAATTATTATGTAAAGAGATGTTCTTTGGTATCAATGGTTTGTCTTGCAAAAAAAACTAGAAACGAGTTGATTTTGAATTATGAATATTTTGGTTGTTATCATGAAAAAGAATATTGTTTCGTTTATCCTATTTGTTTTTTTAAATAATATTAGTTTAACGGCATACTCTAATTATTTTTTATTTCCAATTGGATCCCTGGAAGGAACCTCGGGAAACACAGGAATTGCACGATACGGATCCGACGGTTCTGTTCTTTACAATCCAGCCGGATTAGCTGGTATTTCTCAAAAACAGTTGGATGTTTCCGGATCTGCATTTTCAGTTCGAGATACTACCATTGAAGCCAAGGGAAGTCCTAAATACGATAAAGCTGATTTTTCCGTTATCCCCTCACAAATTACATCTGTTTATAATAAAAATGATTTTGTTTTTGGATTTTCAATATTGACTCCTTCGATTGATGAATTCAAATATGCATCGGATTCAGACAGTGGTTTGATCCAACGTGACAATGAAATTATTGAACTTTTGGTTGGCCCTACCGTTGCGTACAATCTTAGTGATCGATTTAAAATTGGTTTAAGTCTTTTTGGTATTAAGGAAGATGAGAATATCGTAAATCTTTTGTATGATAAAGATAAATCATTAACGCATTATGAAGAAGAGTCCACTTCAATTGGGATTTTTCCAATTTTGGGGATATTATTTATCTCTGACGGCAAAAAATATTCCTTAGGATTTCGATTTTCTGGTCCATCTGCACAGATTACAGGAACTGCTAGGGGCATATACATCGACGAAGCTCTGAAACGTTCAGAGAAAACAACGAAATTTTATTTCCAAAGGCCGATGGATGCTGGTGTTGGGCTTTCTTATAACATTTCCTCTCAATTTGAATTATTTTTTGATTTTTCTCATCAGTTTGCTACGCATTATCTTATGATTAGCCAAGATGCGAAAGGTGAAGATTTGGTTGAAGATTATAAAGGTATTAACAGATATAATTTTGGTTTAGAATTTAAAAAAAGCGAAGAAACAGTCCTCGCCGCAGGACTGTTTTTAAATCCAGATCCAGAAAGTAATGAATACTATGGCACATTTAAAGGTGTTACCTTAGGGTTTCGAAGTTTTAAAAAACAAAGCGATAATTCCTATGGTCTATTTTATATGGAAGCAGATTTGAATCACGAATTCAGAAATATTAACACGCAGGTTTTTGGAGTTTTTTTTGCAGCATCTCTTCATTTTGCGGACAACTAGCGATAAAATAATTGATTAATAACAGCCATCACACTCACAAGTGCATTCGGAACTTCTAGTATAAAGGGTCCCAAATTGACTGGCCTTGCGTGTAAATGATGGATAATAAAATCCCTTTCCCCTTTTGAAAAACCGGATTCAGGGCCAATCAAAATATGAAAAATCATTTCAGTTTTTAAATCAGATCGTAAATCTTTTTTTTGACAAAGTTCTTGCAGATCTACCAAAAATGATTTTGAAATTTCTTTATCATAGATGAATTTTTCATCACAAAAATAAAAAACTTCCTCACTTTGAGTTTTGTTTTCGTGGGACATTGTTTGAAAAAAAATCTTTTCTAAACTTTCCCAATAATGAATGTTTGTTGCATAAGTTCCCTTACTAATTCGTAAGGATTCCATGGAAATTTTTTGCAATTTTTCAATTCTTGGTTGGGTTTTGATCTGTGTTCGATCGCCTGTAAAAATATGAAGATCGCTGCATCCCATTTTAGACGCTAAGGAAACGCACTCTTCTAAAGTGGAAGGTTTTGGTTGGCCTAAAAGAATCGAAATTTTAATATTGTTTGTAGGAGTTGTTTTTATTTCGGACAATTGTATGACAGTCTTTTTTTTATCTAAAGAAACAGTAACTCCACAGGCTTGAGTTCCATGTCCGTCTGTTACAAATAATTTATGACCGACATTTAACCGTAATACTTTTGTCATATAATGATGCTCATCGTCATAGATTTCAATAAGATTTGAATTTTTATCTGTGGTTAGATGGGAAGCTAAGTCCTTGTAAAAAACTGTCCAGCTTTGTAATTCGATGCTCATAAATAAAAACAATCCAAAGAGTTGAGTGGAGATTCTAAATTTATTATTTCTTGATCCTGAACAGAGGAATTCAAATAATCGGTGTCACAAATCCATTCGTGGTAGCAAAAAAGCATTCCTAAATAAAATCGAAAATGATCCCACGATTTTATTTTTTCTGTCAAATGCAGAGAATAAAAAATTTGAAATTTTTGTTGAAGGTGATTGATCTCAATTTTTTGATCATCTGTTAGAAACGTTAATTTTTCTAAATCTAAAAGTGATTGTATTTGTTCCCAGTGTTGAAGAAAGAAGTTAGTCTCGAATTGGGACAATTGGATATGAAATGAAAGTGCGCTTTTTTGAATAGAAAATAATTGAGAATCATTTTTATTTAACACTGAGTTTAAGCTTTCTTTTCAAATTTAAATCATTTCTATTCTGATTTTCCTGTGAGGACACTGATTGCTTGAACAGAATTATTTTGTTTTTCATCTTTCAATAAACTGAGGCTATCTAAAATTTTAGCGTCGTCATTATTTTTTAATTTTAAAAAATTTCCATTTAAAACAAGAGAAACTATCAAATTATTATCTGAAGGATTTGTAACTTGTTCATTTGGAATAAGAAATAGAGTCCTGTTTTTATATTCGAATGGAATTGCTCCGCAGGAAATATTTTTGCTTGAAATTTTTTCTGGCAGTGAAAAAACAATTTTTTGACCATCTGGAGTTACAAAAGATTTAGGGTTATTTTTTTTAGAATTTTGAAAAATTTCTTTGTAATTGGCTTGCAATAAAATGACGATGGTTTTATTAGGGTAAATTTCTGTTCCTTGGGAGCGAAAAGAATTCCGCCAATTGTCTTTGATTTTTAATGAAAGTTTATTTGAATTCTTGCAAGATTCTTGAATATAATTTTCAAAGGCAAGGACTCCGTTTTTTCGTGCATTGACTTCTGCATTGAGACCATTGTTTTTGTCGTCCTCGTTTTTGATATTGTAAACTCCGGAAGACAGAATAACCATGTGTTTAAAATCAAAATGAATTTCACTTTGAGTTGTTGTAGCAACAGCAAAGACGTGTGAAGTCCATAGAACTAAAGTCGTCACAATAATTTTTTTATTCATCATAAAATCATCCTTTTGAAAAAATTAAGCTTCTTGCGCTTCTCTCAAGGGTTGATTCTCTCTTGATGTGATTTCTGCATCAAGTACACAAAGTGACAAAATATTAGAGAGGCTTTGAATTTTGATTTTTATATTATCCCAAATGTTAGGATCAACAACCTGGCCGCGGGAAATATAAAAAAGTACTTCTTTGATTTCCATCACAAGATGAGGCATTTCTATAACCATTTCGACAAAATAAGAAAGATTTTCCAATTCAAATGGAAAATCCATGGAAGAAGAAATCACGTGATTCAATTTTTGGAGACCATTTTCAAGGATTTCCTTGGAGTAGCCTTTGGTCATCTGCTGTTTGTCGCGTAAGACCTCTTCTTTTTTATTATCAAGTTCATTGATTTCTTCTTCTAGTTTTTGAAATTTGTTCACGTTTTCTTGAAGCCAATGAAACTGTAAAAGAGGTTCATCAGGAATAATGCCAAAAAGTTCTGTTAACTTATCTCGGTTCAAATTGACGTAGTTAAGAAGCAATGCTGTGCTGCTAGCGGTTTTTTCAGAGGCTTGAAATTCTTCTCGGAGGTCTTTGATTTCTGTTAATGTATTTCGAATTTGTTCTAAGGAAACACTTCCTAAAAGGCTTCGAATTTCTTGTGCAGCGCTTGCGCCTTCTT
>CANJMU010000121.1 GCA_947475135.1 Silvanigrellaceae bacterium | reverse complement strand
AATATTTTTCTAAAAAAAATTTATTTTATTTATCAAAAATATTTTAAACCTTAAAATATATCAAAATACCCAAAGATGATTTTCCAAATGAAGATAAAAAAAAACAATTTATGAGTTGTGATTCTACGCCGTACTACTTTGGGATTTATAACGAAATTGATTATGAAAAGGCTAGGTATTGTGCATTGTCTAATTTTAAATTTGATCATCCTGATGATGGGCTTTCATCATTCAATTTCGATTCATCAACAGATATTTTATTGTCCCTTTATGCCAATGGTTTTGGGACCAAACAAAACTTAGATTTGGCGACAAAGTTGGCATGCGATCAAAGAACAGGGGAAGATATTGATGATGATAAAGGGGCTCTGATAGATTATATTTATACAATTGTAAATCTTTTTCAATCTATGAAACATGAAAAAATGATTTCTGGAAAAGAGTTTGATTTTTACAAAAATACAAGGGAAAAAGAGAGGATGGCAGCTAATTCAACATATATTAATTACGAAATTGAATATAATAAAAGAATTCAAAATTTAAATTTAACTGTACTAAAAAATTGGAAAAAACTGGAAAAAGAAAAACTTTATAAATTAATGAAAATTTCAGATGAATATGTTTATAATGAAGTTTCTTTTATTTTGGATCTTTTTTCTGATAGGTATGGAACAGCTTCGGGGGTAGCAGGAATTACTACTGACCTTAATAGAACTCTTCAACATATTTTTTATAACAACATTAATCGATTTGAAAGAGCGGAAATTCCTCAAGCAATAAAAAGTAAGGATTTGAAAAATATCGATAAAAATCTGAATCAACTTTATAAAAAAATCATGTCCATATCCAATATTGAGTCCACATCCGATGTTCAATACACTGTTCAATATAAAAAAGATTTAAAAAAATCAGAATTAAGTTGGATAAAATATAAAGATGCATGGTCAGAATTGTTTAAAATAAAATATAAAAATTTAAATTTTGAAGATTGTAATAAATGGATAATGCAAGAGCGAGTGAATTATTTTCAAAATTTTTTGGATACAGTTTTAAATAGTTGCGCATTAGATGATGGTAGTTATAATTGTGGTGATGATTCTTTTGACGTTGATCCGAGTGATTTGTTTTCGGTATGGCTTTAAAGCCAAAGATTTTAAATTATTTCTGTCGCAAAAAATTCTGCTTCGTCATAAACCTCCCTAGAAAATTTATTTTCTTAGCGGTATGTCTAGTAAACTAGGAACCAATTTGCTAAGAAAGAATTCTCTTTTTAATTAGGAATTGGAACTCATTTATGCACGCTTCACTTCTTCAATCTTTGTCCTACATTCACGATATTTTATCCGATAAAGTAACACCAAAAAAAATCACTGTTGCAGGGTGGCTTCGCACAAAAAGATCCTCCAAAAAATTTTCTTTTTTAGAATTGAATGATGGCACTTCGTCCACTTCACTCCAAATTGTTGTCGATGCGACACTTCCTGACTATTCTGAAATTGAAAAATTAAATACGGGCTCTTCTGTTGTTGTCCACGGCGAACTTGTTTTAAGTCCAGGCAAAGGCCAAAAATATGAAATGCATGCGACCTCTGTTGAAATTCTAGGACATGCCGATCCTGTGGAATATCCTCTGCAAAAAAAAGAAATGACGTTAGAGTATTTGCGGGAAAATGCTTTTTTAAGAATGCGCACCGCAACATTTTCAAGTGTTTTTCGCATTCGTTCCCGCGTCAGTTTTATGATTCACAAATTCTTTTTTGACAAAGGTTTTTATTATTTAAATTCCCCAATTGTAACGGCCGTTGATGGCGAAGGTGCTGGGGAATCTTTCCAGGTGACAAATTTTAATTTGAAAGAGATTCCAAAAACAAAAAACGGGGAGGTCGATTTTTCCAAAGATTTTTTTGGGACCAATTCCATGTTGTGTGTCACTGGCCAATTAGAAGGCGAGTTATTTGCTTGTGGCATGAATAAAATTTATACTTTTGGCCCTACATTTCGGGCAGAAAATTCCCACACAAGTCGGCATTTGGCAGAGTTTTGGATGATTGAACCCGAAGTTGCTTTTGCAAATTTAGAAGATAATATGGATTTAGCGCAAGAATTAATTCGTTACGTTGTTAAAGATGTGCTAGATAACAGCCAAGAAGATCTTCAGATTTTATTTCAAAAAACACAAATCGATACAAAAGAATATTTGAAAATGGCTTTAGAAAAACCATTTGTTCGCGTGTCTTATACAGAAGCCATTGAAATATTAAAAAACTCCAAACAAAATTTCGAAATTTCTGTTGAGTGGGGCATCGATTTAAAAAGTGAACATGAGCGCTATTTATGTGAGAAGCATTTTTGTGCTCCAACCATTGTTTACAATTATCCACAAGAGTTCAAAGCTTTTTACATGTATTTAAATGATGACGGAAAAACCGTGCGTGCTATGGATGTGCTTATGCCCGGCATTGGCGAAGTCATTGGTGGTTCTCAGCGGGAAGACCGTTACGAGGTCTTAAAAAGACGTATGGAAGAAAAAGGCCTCAGCCCAGAAAAAATGCAATGGTATTTGGACACACGGAAATTTGGCAATGTTCCCCACGCAGGGTTTGGACTTGGCCTCGAGCGTTTGATAGTTTGGATCACTGGAATGGGAAATGTGCGTGATGTCATTCCATTTCCAAGAACCCCTGGCCAATGTGAGTTTTAATGAAACTTTATTATCAAGTTCGAGGCATGGATTGCTTCGGATGCGTTCAAACGATTGAAACCTTTTGTTCAAAATTCAAAGGAATCAATTCGGCGCATGTGTCTTATCATACCAATTCTTTGTCTGTCGAAATATCCGATGTGACAGTTCGTCATCAATTGGAAAGTGATCTGAATCGTCTAGGCTTTCCTGTTACCTTAATTCAAAAGCAAGACCTTTCTCAAATATTTAAAAAGAAAATTCATAGAAATTATTTGTTTCTCGATAAGCACGAAAAAATTGATACATTTTCAATAACTGCCGCAGATATTCACGAAAAAAAATTCGAGTGGAAAAAGATTGGGGTTTTTTTATTTTGTTATTTCTTGATTTTTGTTGTTTCCTTAGTTTTTCATAAAATTTCTATTTATTTGTATGATATTTTAGCTATTTTTATTTTGTTACCTTATTTGAAAAAATTATACACATTATTTAAAGTGAAATATTTTTTTAGCGTTGAGTTGTTAATGACTATTGCTGTGATTGGGGCACTCGCCCTGCGGCAGGCTTCCGAAGCTGTCATGATTTTAATTCTTTATCTTATTGGTGAAACGTTAGAAACCATGACCGCCGAAAAATCAAAAAAATCTGTGGGAATGTTAGCGCAAAATATTCCTCATGTTGTGCGAAAATTTATTTCAGTCGATCACACAGTCATTTTACCGGTTCATCAAATCAAAGTTGGTGATTTACTTGAAATTCAGGGGTTTGAAAAATTCCCTGTGGATGGAATTTTGAAAAGTGAATTTTGTTTTGTGGATGAATCTTTTATCACAGGGGAATCCCTTCAAGTTTACAAAAAAAAAGGTGATTCCGTGCTTTCTGGAAGTTTAAATCAGGATGTCACAGTGCAATTGATAGCAACACAAGTTGGGGAAGAAACCACACTCAATAAGTTGATGTCTATTGTCAAAGAAGCTCAGGCTTCAAAATCAAAAATCATGCGCACCATGGAAAATTTTAGCAAGTATTATACTCCCTCTATTTTAATCATTGGAACTCTAGTGGTTATCATTCCTGTTTTACTTTTTCACCAAAGTTTTCTTCCTTGGGTATACAGAGGTCTGAGTATTTTATTAATAGGATGTCCCTGTTCACTGATGATTTCGACGCCAAGCGCAGTGGCTAGCAGCATTGTTGTGGCGGCAAGAAATAAAATATTGGTAAAGACAGCAACAGCTATGGAAACTATGGGGCGTGTT
>CANJMU010000120.1 GCA_947475135.1 Silvanigrellaceae bacterium | reverse complement strand
ATTTTTCTTTAATAATGTCTCTACTGTTTCACACATTCTCGAAACAGCGTGTTTAAAAACTGTTCTCCCGTCCATTTTAGGATGCCAGTCTCCATTATCAAAAGTTTCTTTGTTTAAAAATCCATTTGTTGCGGTTCCTGGTGAACGAACCAAAAGTAATTCTGTTCCTGAGCCATCTGCCCCCAATATTGAATCAATAACGCCTGTTGCCTTATTTTTTCCTGATGGTTTTTCATTGGCATCGCAAGATTTTGCTTCACAGATAAGAGCTCCTGCTCCATCGCCAAAGAGTACGGCAACATTGCGTCCTTCCGTAGTTAGGTCAAGCAGCTTGCTTTGCACATCAGAATAAACAATTAATATACGCTTGTATTTTCCAGACTGTATCAGGGAATCTGCGAGCTGAATGGAATAGACAAATGCGCTGCATTGGACGCGGATATCCAGGGATGGAAGGAATGGAAAATTTAATTTATTTTGAATCATTGGGGCAATGCCAGGAAAATAGTAATCTGGGGATAAAGTACAACCAATAATAAAATCAAAATCTTTTGGAGCATAACCGCTTTTTTTGAGAATGAGTCGTACAGCTTCGATACCTAAATCGGAAGTTGAAGTGGGTTCATCGACAAACCTACGCTCATGAATGCCTGATCTTTCTTTAATCCATGCATCATTTGTATCCATTATTGTGCTTAAATAATCATTTGTAATGCGCTTTTCCGGTAAAAATTTAGTGACATAGTTTATTTCAGTTCTATAAAATTGATTTGTCATAAAGTCTCCTCTAAATTGATGGCATTGTGAAGAATTTGTTTATTTTAGCTTGTTTCCCATTGGACTTCAAAAATTAAGGATTTGAAATTTATGTCTGAAAATTCATATTTAATCCATTCTGCCGTAAAAAGAGCGCATCATTTTCAACTGAGTCTTGATTGGTTTCGTTGTGAATTTGAAAATAATGAAAAATATAAAGATCTTTTTTTAAAGATTGTGAAAGAGATATCTTCTTGCGATATTGGAAATCATAGTTCAAGACAAACTATTTTTATTGGTGTTGGAAAATCAGCAGATATTTGTAAACTCATAGTGAATATGCTGGTAAGTATCGGAATTATGTCAAGATTTATTCATGCTACAGAAGCATTTCATGGGGAATTAGGGGTTGTTAGAGAAAAGGATGTTATTGTTGCTGTTTCAAATAGTGGAAAAAGTTTAGAACTTCTCAATTTAATTCCATTTCTGAAAAACAGAAAAGTTCATTTATTTGCTGTAACATCCAAACAAAATTCGCCATTTGCGCAAGAGATTAACGACGTGTTGTTGTTACCTAATGTCTCTGAAATGTGCCCAATATCACAAGCGCCCTTGACAAGTACAATTACAACTTTAGCTTTATTTCAATTAATAACAGCCGCTACAATGGAGTTCCGCAAATTTTCATTAAAGGATTACGCAATCAATCATCCTGGGGGAAGTATTGGAAAAAAAATATTTATTCGTGTGGACGATTTGATGGTGCGGGATGAGAAGTTACCTTTAATTTTGGATGATATTTCCTTTTCCCAGCTTATCTCTGAAATGACAAAGTTTTCTAAAGGTGCTGTTGTTATTGTAGATAAGGATTATAAAATGCTTGGGCTAATCACAGAAAAAGATTTACGGGTGGCAATGGAAAGTTTACAAAAAAAAGTATTTGATCTCAAAAGCCGGGATATTATGAATCAAAAACCACTTTTTTTAAACTGTGGTACCTTAGCTATTGATGCGATGAGATTTATGACGCAGCGGAAGACCCCTCTCAATGTATTGCCTATTTTAAATGATGAGCAGGTAGTTGTGGGATTATTGCATATTCAAGATTTGATTTCTGCGCATATTAGTGTCGATGAGTAAAAAAATAGGATGGTGCGGACGGAGAGACTCGAACTCTCACACCTAGGCACTGGCTTCTAAGACCAGCGTGTCTACCAATTTCACCACGTCCGCATAAGTCAAGAACGATAACGAATGCCTCTACAGGTGTCAAGAATTATGCAAAATATTCTTTTATTTTCAAAAGCATCTTATAATAGGAGAAATAAAATTTGAAATCACAGGAGTAAATGACAACATGCCAGAGCCCTCTCCTTTAGAAAACTCTCGTTTTGAGCAAATGAGGCTGTTTTATGAAATGTTTCCTTATCCGTCTCGCCCTTTATTTTTTACGCCAAAACGAGAGTTTCATTTGCTTTCCCATGGTGGATTTTCAGCGCTTCTGCAAAAAAATAATTTAGAGTGTGCGCAATATATTTGGAATTCAATTAAAAAAAATAAAACAATTTCATTCCAATCAAAAAATAAATTGAAGCAGATTTATTTTCAATTGGCAGAAGAATTTCCTGAAAATAAAAGAATATTATTGCTTGGGTGCGGAACAGACGAGCCGCTTTTATTTAGAATATTGCACCCATATCATGAGATTGTTGCGATAGATTTGGGCCGAAAAAATTTAATAAAAGCAAAAAGAAAATTACAATTTTTTAAGATGTATTTTAAAATATTAAAAATGGAAAATTGGAGAAAAACGGAATTTATCATAGGTCATTCTGAAGCTATTTTAGGTTCATCTCATATCGGTAAGTTTGATTATATTCAGTGTTTTGGTTTTATTCACCATCAGGATAATCCAAGAGAAAGTATGAAAGTTATTTCGAAGTCATTAAATGAAAATGGAATTTTAAGAATGATGGTCTACAGTTTTCATGGTAGAAAATTAGAGAGAAAAATTCAGAAAAGATACAAAAAAATGTGGGATAATTTAATTGCTCAAAAAACTTCAAAGTGGAATTTAATGATTCATTATTATTTTTTAATTATTTGGCAATTTTTAAATTATTTAGGTTTAAAAAAATCAACGAAATCTCGTTTTCGTTATTTGGGGAGTGGTCGGAGAACTGTCGCTGATGCGTTAATGCATCCAAGTGACAATGGATTATGCTTAAGTGATCTCTACGATTTTGCTAAAGAAAATCAATTGAAATTAATTTTTTGTGAGGCTATTTTAGAAAAAAAAGGACTTGTTGCTGATTTTCATGATCCAGAAAAAATATGGCGAGAAATTATAGAATGTGATAAACGTGGTGAACTTCTTTCGAATCCTATTGTCTTTTTTCGAAAAGAGCATTTATGTACGAAGTCCTTCTTCTAAATTCAAATCCTTGGTTTAGCGCTATTTCTGATTATAGTTTGCAAATTGCTTTGTATTTAAAAAAAAGTCATAAAAAAATAATATATGGATCACAGGTTCCTTTTACTAAAATGAAGGATTATTGTGATTTTTATGAAATTCCATTTTGGAATGTAAGTATTCATAAACCACAATTACTTTTAAAATCATTTTTTTTATTATTTTTATTTATTTTTCGGAATAAAAAAGAATTGAGATGGATTATTTGTATGGAAGGACGTGAGCATAATATTTGTGCTTTGATACATTTTTTATGCCCATTTTTATTTCGTCAGACAGAAATTATCAGAATTCGTGGCCATAATAGAAAAATTAGTTCGAATTTATTCAATAGATATATTCAGACTAAACTTACACATAAAAATATATTTGCGGCAAATATATTGTTTGAAAATTTTAAAAAATCATTTCCTAATCCAAAAAATAAAAATGAAGTTATTTATTATGGAAAAGGTTTTTATAATGGTGAAGATTTTACTCATATTCAAAATTTAAAAATAAGCGAAAGTAAAAATGAATTATGGCAAAAATTTCTTCCTCAGTGGGATCGAAATCAGCTCAGTTTTTTATTGCTTGCGCGGTTTGACCCAGTTAAAGGCCATGAAGTGGCAATGAATATATTTTTAAATACACCGTTTAAAAAAAAATCAAATTTGATTTGTATTGGAAAATCAGAAGGTATTTGTATAAAAGATCTGTTTGAGAAATATCGAAAAAATTATCAT
>CANJMU010000119.1 GCA_947475135.1 Silvanigrellaceae bacterium | reverse complement strand
GAAATTTATCTTTACACGAAGTTGCTATTCTAGAATCTAATAAATTCTTTTTGCCGGGAGTTGACATTGAGTCCTCTCCACGAAGAAATTATGTTGGCAACGAATCTGCCCACTTATTTGGATACTTAGGCGAATTAACACTCAAAGAATTAGATATATTAAATGCACAAAGCCAGGATTACCAATACCGAGTCGGATCGATTGTAGGAAAAAATGGAGTGGAACGTAAATATGAAAAATATTTACGCGGAGTCGAAGGAAAAGAAGCTTTATTAGTTGATGCCTATGGACGCCTACAAACAAATTCAGACTTAAGTTATATGAAACGTTTATCTCAAAATTCACAAAAAGGTAACGATGTTTACTTAACGATCGATGCCGATTTACAAAACGTAGCAAACAATGTTTTTCGAAATAAAAATGGCGCTGTCTGCGCAATGAACCCTCAAACCGGTGAGATTCTAGCTTATTTATCCAACCCAAACTACAAATTATCCTTATATCAAGATGGATTAACAACAGAAGATTGGCAATTAATTCGATCAAATCCGTTCAAACCATTACTTGATAAAGTAACAGGAGGCGCTTACCCGCCAGGATCTACATTTAAAATTATTACTGCAATTGCAGCTCTAGAAGAAGGAGCTGTGAATTTAACAAGACGATTTAATTGTCCCGGTTATTTTACATTGGGAAATGGTCGCTGGAAATGCTGGCTTCACAAAGGACATGGAAGCGTTAATTTTACAGAAGCCCTTGAAAAAAGTTGTGATGTTTATTTTTTTAACGTTGGAAATTTATTAGGAATCGATCGTATTGCAAAATGGGCAAAAATATTTGGCCTTGGCGAAAGAACTGGCCTTGACTTAAATATGGAATTACCTGGAATTGTCCCTTCTACAGAATGGAAAATAAGACAAAAAGGAGCCGCCTGGTTAAGCGGGGACACGATCAACGCATCCATTGGTCAAGGATTTAATTTATACACTCCTTTACAAATGTTAAATGCTTTTGCTGCCATGGGAAACGGCGGAAAATTACATCGCCCCTTTCTTATCAAAAAAATTGTCAACAAAAATGGTGAAACGATTTATGAAGAAAAACCAACCTTAATTCGTGAAATCAAAGCAAAACCAGAAAATATAGAAGCCGTTAAAACAGGACTCTACAAAGTTGTGATGTCTCCAACAGGAACAGCGAAACGAGCCCGCGTTGAAGGATTTACTGTTTCTGGAAAAACAGGGACAGCGCAGAACTCCTCCCTTAAAGTAACAAAAGGTATTGCTAAAGAAGACGTTTCTTTTCAAGCTTTAGATCACGCATGGTTTGCTTCCTATAGCCCTTCCGATGTTCCCGAAATTGCCGTTATTGTTTTTAGCGAATATGACGGAGGAGGTGGTGGTGCCAACGCTGCACCAATTGCACAACAAATACTCGAAGCTTACTGGAAAAAGAAATTTCCTGAAAAATTTACAAAAAAAATAAAAAATTAAAATAAAGGGGAAAATAAAATGTTTTTTATTTTTTTAGCCATCAAAAATAAATTTAAAGGCTTTCCTTTTGGAGCAGTGTTTCTTTGTTTTATTATTTTATTCCTTGGGCTTTATAATTTATATAGCGCAACAAGCGCTGATTTAACACCAGGAAAATTTCATACTCAGGTATTCTATATTTCAATAGGAACTATTTTATTATTTTTGATTGGATTATTTATTGATTTGAAAGAAATTGAAAGGATTTCTTTTCCATCTTACCTTATTGTTTGCTTATTGTTAACTTTGGTAGACATTTTTGGCCATAATGCAAAAGGAGCTGAGCGCTGGCTTACACTTGGTTTTATTCGAATTCAACCAAGTGAATTCACAAAATTAGTCATTATTTTAATGATCGCAAAAAGCCTCAGTCAAATGAAAGGCGTTTATGAATTTTCTATTTTTAATTTATGGAAGCAAATTATTATTATTTTAATTCCATTTATTTTAATTTTAGGTCAGCCTGACTTAGGAACTGCCTCTATTATATTTTTTATTGCCGCATTTCAATTAGCCACATTAAGAATTTATTTAAGAAGTCTTATTATTATAACAATTACGGCATTTTCTTCTGTTATTATCGCTTGGAATTTCTTTTTATATGATTATCAAAAACTACGTGTGCTCACATTTTTAAATCCCATGCTAGACCCTAAAGGTAGCGGATATCACTCACTACAAAGCATGATTGCAGTTGGAAGTGGAAGAATTTGGGGACAAGGATACCAACAAGGCACACAGGCAAAATTGCGTTTTCTACCCGAACGACATACAGATTTTGTATTTTCCGTATGGGCAGAAGAACATGGATTTATTGGATGTATTACCTTTATTATTCTTTATGTTTTTTTTCTAACTTTTATTTTTCAAATCGCAGAAAAAGCTAAAGATAACTTTACTGCTTTAGTTTGTATAGGTATTACTGCATTTTTTTCTTTGCATTTTTTAATTAATGTAAGCATGGTCATTGGAATTTTTCCTGTTGTCGGCGTTCCCTTAACACTCATGAGTTATGGTGGTACACACATGATTACAGCAATGTGTTGCATGGGGTTATTAGTTGCAGCAGAAAGAAAAAGACATAGTTCTGCATTGTAAAAATTCTAAAAAACAGAAAATGAAAACAAAAAATGATTGAAAATCCTTCTAAAAAATTCATTCGGGTCATAGGAATTGATCCTGGAACAAATATTACTGGATATGGAATACTTGATTTTTATAAAACAGAAAAAAAAACACTCCCAATTGCTGCTGGCGCATTTGTTTTAAATAAAAAAAAACAACCACTACAAAATCGTTTAGCAATGCTTGCCTGTGAATTTAGAAAAATATTAAATCAGTATCAGCCAACACAAATGTGTATTGAACTTTCATTTGTTTACTTAAATCCACATACTGCATTATTGCTTGGCCATGCACGCGGAGTATTAATGTCTGAAGCGGCTCAACTTGGGTTAGAAGTATTTGAAATAAGCTCTACTTCTGCAAAAAAACATGTGACTGGATTTGGTCATGCTTCAAAAAAATTAATCTCTGAAACGATGACCTCACTACTTAAAATAAATAAACAACAACTTCCCTTAGATGCCACAGATGCATTAGCAATCGCTTACTCTCATATTATTTCGAAAATTTGATTACAGTTCGAAAAAACAGGAAGTCATTTTTTAATAATTTATAAAAAAAAATGTCACTTAATTTTCAGGACACAAATATCCATTGTCCAAAAACTCTTTTGTATTACAAAAAGTAATTGGGACATAATTCTGAGTTTGACCTTTCCAAGACCAAGCAATATCACCCTTCGCAATAAGCGCTGAAAAAGAAATTCCATTTGGAAAATTCATGTTTGGTTCGAATCTGAAGAACGCATGAAATGCTTCAAACTCAAAAGAAGGGGATATCTTATCAAATGATTTAAAAGAAAGATAATCCAAATCATTGGCAACATCATTACTATTGTTTTTTATTTTTTCATTGTAATCATCAACACATTTTTGATCAAAAGCCAAATCCAAAACCTCATTCGGAGCAAGAATAAACTCAACCGCACCAGGTTTTATTTTATCTCCCGTTAAACAATTCAAGCGCCCAGAGGCATTTTTAACTTGAAAGTTAAAATTACCAGAGGATGAATTTTTTAAACGGAATGTATTTGTTAATTTAGGCTGTGAATTTTCTTGCGCATAAAGAACCGAACTGCTTGTTAAAAACAATAAAATATATTTTTTCATATTTTTCATAAATAAACTCCAAAATAATTGATGTAACGAACCCGATTTTAAAAATACAAAACAGACACAAGGTAACATAGGTTTTTTTCGATTGGTAAGAAAATCAATGGCACTAGCTTAAGGAATTCTTCTTGCGTGCCAATCACTTCTTTTTTCGTGCAGCCGAGGAAAGGGCTTTGGTCGTCGCTTG
>CANJMU010000118.1 GCA_947475135.1 Silvanigrellaceae bacterium | reverse complement strand
TTAAAGCTTGCGAAGCCACCGAATAAACAGAAATAATTGAATTTTGAAATTTATCAACAATATACCAATTTATTCCACATAAAAAAACCCCTAGAAAAAAAAGAAACCCACTCATATATCGTATTTTTTTTAGAACATAAAATTTTGAGTTAAGTTTGATTAAAATCAAAAATAGAGATGAATACAATACTGTAAATAAAAAAACCTTCTTGAAGGAAAATAAATCTTTCCCAAAAGACAAAGAAAGCAGGGGTTCTTTAAAAAAAAAAAATAAAGCAAAAGCATTAAATGGAACTTTATAAAATGAATAGTAAATATTCTGAATAATTAATGGAAGAAAAACAAAAAAAACGATCAAATATTTTTTCTTCTGATAATAGGGAGCAATAAAAATAAGTAAACACAACAGAAAAAAACCACTGACAAAAAAATTAATAAAATATCTCTTTGTAAAAATATCTTGAGCAAAATTTGTAACACCTTTAAATAAAAAAATATCTAATAATGATAATAAAACAAATGTTGTGAATAAAGGTAAAAAAAAGATTTTAACAAATTTCATGAGACCCCACAAAATAAAACTATCACAATTTTTTATAAATTTTAATTTTCTATAAAAAAAAATTTAACACTTCTAAAAATTCCAAAATTTCTTCCTGAGTATTCTCTTTTGATAAGGAAACACGAATTGTATTCTTTGCTAAAAATTCAGATTTCCCAAGCGATAAAACACTTCGTGAAGGCAAATGAACACCACTACTGCAAGCAGAACCACTACTAATACAAATTCCTTTTAAATCACAATGAACAATAAAATCTTCATTTTTATGTTTCTTATTTTTAAATGAAAAAAAGATCGTATTTGGTAAAGTAACATTTTTAGGAGAATGAATTTCTATTTGATTTTCATAACTTGACAATTTATCATATAAAAATAAACGAAGTTGATTCATTTTTAATACTTGATCCCAGTACCCATCCGCGAATAATTCATCACACACCAAATGAAAACTTAATATTCCAATTAAATTTTCAGTGCCAGCACGACGTTTTTTTTCCTGAGGTCCACCTTCAATCAATGAAATCAATTTTCTTCCACGCCTTAAAAACAACGCACCAATTCCACTAATACCACCAACTTTATGTGCACTTAAACTACAAGAATCAATTCCTTCATGCATCCATTTTTGAGTTTCTATTTTTCCAAACGCTTGAACTCCATCGATATGAAAATGAATATTTTGAAAATCCTGAGAAGTGAGATGATGAGAAACATATTGATTTAAGTTTTCATAAAAAGAAAGGTCCCGAGAAAAACTCTTTTTTCCCCAACGTTTCCAATTTAAAAAATCAGCTAAATCAAAAACTGGTAAAATATGGCCTGTTTCGTTATGTGCCGCTAGGAAAGAAATCAATCTTGTTTCTTTATGAATATTTTTCAAAACATCGCTTAAAAATAAAGATGAGTCCAAATCTACGGTTATGGTATCTAAAGTCACGCATTTCAAATATTCTAGATTTCGCAATGGCTCGTAAACACTCGAATGCTCAAAATTTGTTGTGATGACATGACAATTTTGAAATGATTTCATCACAAAATTATTCGCCTCTGTTGCACCGGAAGTAAAAATAATTTCACCAGAGTCTACTCCAAGAAGTGAAGCAATTTTTTTTCGCGTTTCACTGATCCCAACAGAAGCACTTCTTCCAAATTGATGAGGGCTTGAAGGGTTCCCTTTGTGCATTTCATAAAGTAACAAAAGCTCCTGCAAATGTTTCTTTGTTGAAATTGTTGTTGCATTATTATCTAGATAAATCATGAAATGACGGCGCCTCGAAACTGAGGTTAGAAAAAAAAATTTATTTTTTGTTGAGGACTCGTCCTGCAAATTTTTTATTTTTAGAAAAAATAATTTTCATCACCTGGTTCAAATTTTCAATAAAATGAATTTTTAATTGTTGTAATATTTCCTTAGGAATATCTTCCAAATCTTTTTTATTTTCTGTGGGAATTAATATTTGCTGAATACCTAAGCGATGAGCTGCAAGCAGCTTTTCTTTAATCCCACCAACAGGCAAGACATCTCCACGCAAAGAAATTTCACCCGTCATTGCAATATTTGACGACAACGGTTTCTTTAAAAAAAGACTGGCAAATGCCACGAAAGAAGCTACACCAGCACTTGGCCCATCTTTCTTAACCGCACCTTCAGGAAAATGAATATGCAAATCTTTTTTTAAAAAATTTTTCAGTGGAATTTTATATTCTTTGGCATGAGCACGAATTAAAGTAATTGCTGTTTGCACAGACTCTTTCATGACCTCCCCAAGCTGTCCTGTTAAAATGAGCTTTCCGTTTCCTTCATCAATACTCACTGTTTCAATAAATAAAACATCGCCACCAACAGGTGTCCATGCCAATCCGGTGGAAACCCCGATAGGCAAAACATTTTTCTTTTTTCTTTCAATAAAATTTTCTGGCCCCAAATATTCAGACAAATTTTCTGGATTGATTTGAATTTTTGTTACCTTAGACTTTTGAACACTTTGTTTCGTTACAAAAGCTAAAGCGATTTTTCTTGAAAGTGCGCCTAATTCTCGTTTTAATTGCCTGACTCCAGCTTCCCGGGTATATCTTTCAACCAATGATTTCATAGCGTCAGGTTTTAATTGAATTCTAACTTTTTCTTTCAGACCATTTTCTTCTATGACTTGCGGGAGCAAATATTGAAATGCAATATGACATTTTTCTTCCAACGTATAACTAGATAGCTCAATAATTTCTAACCGATCACGCAATGGAGCCGGAATCGTTTGCAATTGGTTTGCAGTGGCAATAAAAAAAACTTTGCTTAAATCGAAAGGTAAATTCAAATAATGATCTGTAAATGTTGTGTTTTGTTCCGGATCCAACACCTCTAACAAAGCACTTGAAGGATCCCCACGACCATCATTGGCTAATTTATCAAGTTCATCCAATAAAATCACAGGATCTTGTGTCCCACATTTTTTAATGGCGTCAATAATTTTTCCAGGCATACTTCCAATATAGGTGCGGCGATGTCCACGAATTTCCGCTTCATCTCTCACCCCACCCAAAGAAATTCTAGCAAATTTTCTACCTAATGATTTTGCAATTGATTTTCCTAAACTTGTTTTTCCAACCCCAGGAGGCCCGACAAATAACAGAATAGGACCCTTTAAATCTTTCTTTAAAGAACAAACTGCCAAATGTTCCAAAATTCTTTGCTTCACTTTTTCTAGACCATAATGGTCTGCATTTAAAATTGATTTCGATTTATCGAGGTCGATTTCTTCACTGGAAAAAACGCCCCAAGGCAAGTCTAGTAGCCACTGAACATAGGTGTGACTTACCGTATATTCGGGCGAAGAAGACTGCATTTGATTCATCTTATCTATTTCTTTGTAAGCAACGTCTTTTGCTTCTTGAAGCATTTGAGAAGCCGTCACCCGTTGATGTAAATCAGCAGGATCCGCTGAACTTGAATTTTTGTTACCTAAAGATGCAATTCCATCCAAATCATTTAATTCTTTTTGAAAAAGCCGAATTTGTTCTCGTAAAAAGAATTTTTTTTGTTGACGCCCCACTTCGTTGCGAACATCATCATTTATTTTTTGAGAAAGCTCTAAAACCTCAACTTCTTTTGCCAGCAAATAATGAACCTTTTTCAACCGTTCTGAAAAATCGGAAATTTCTAATATTTCTTGTTTTTGTTCAAAATCAATGGATAGATAAGGTAAAATAAGATCCATTAAGTAAGAATATTCCTGAATACTTTCTATAAAAAGAATCAATTCACTGGGAATTTGTGGTGAAAGTGTAATTGCTTGACGCACCAATTCTTTAAGGGCTTTTCCCAATGCAGCGGTTTCAATATCTAATAAATCGTTTTTCAAACTATCTTCTGGAAAATATTCAATGATAGCAATCCATTTTTTC
>CANJMU010000117.1 GCA_947475135.1 Silvanigrellaceae bacterium | reverse complement strand
TAATATAAATACAGCGCCTATGGAGCTCCTGGCGACTCTCATGACCCCTTTAGGGCAGAGCCCTTACGAAGAGAATAATTCCTGGGATAGATTTGAAATGGAAAGAGCCTCAAAAAATTTTGTTCTGACTTCTCTGGGGACTTATTTCACAACAAATTTTCCAAGATACACCAACGATCCTGAGTTAGAAGATATTCGAAAAACGGTTTTTGGAGTGGATGACACCGTATTTAAAATTGAATGCCGCGGAGTTATCAATGATGCGGAAAGAAAAATCACTTATATTGTTGAAAATAAGCAGGATTCAAATTCAACGCCTCCGCAAAGCAGTGCTTTTGGTCCAGGCTCAACATTGAACCCTGGTCCCAATTCATCGCCTTCATCGAACCCTACCCCTAATCCAGATAATCCAGGTGGCGGAACAGCAACCCCTGATCCTAGTGGCGCAAGTCCTGCAAGTACAACGCCCTCTTCCCAGAAACTTCCCATCAATTTGAAGGTTGTCTACACAAAATATGAGTAAAATGTTTTTACGTTTGTTTATTGCAATTTTCATCGCTTTTTTAATTACAGCATTTGGGCATTATTATGTCTTTTTAAGAACTCTTTACCCTTTTTATAATCATGAAAATCCATCCATTAATTTTATTTTTTATTTGCTTTGGGGCATGACATTTTTTGGATTTATTTTGCTTCGCATTCTTCCTATTTTTTTAAGAAGATATTTTGAATTTTTGATGTTTCTTTGGATGGGGGTTTGTTACCTGACGCTTCTTGTTTCCTTATTAACATTTCCATTAGAAATATTTTTTAGAAACGATTCTGATGATCTTCAAAGATTAGCATTATTTGTCATCGGAATTTCTTTTTTTATTTCCGTTTTTGCTTTTTTAAAAGCTGTCCGAGTCCCTGAAGTAGTAGAACAACAAATCAGTTATGTTGGCCCTGACTTTCCTTTGTTTTCCGAATTGTCGAAATTAAAAATAATTATTTTGAGCGATATTCATGTGAGCGGTATTATCAATCGATCAAAAATGGAAGAGTTAAAAAATAAAGTCAATTCATTGCAGCCAGATATTATTTTAATTTTAGGGGATTTGGTTGACGGATCGGTAAAACAGTTAAGACATGATATTGAGCCACTTCGATTTTTGACATCAAAATATGGTGTTTTTTATATCACCGGAAATCATGAATATTACAGTGGCCCTGTGCAATGGAAAAACTATCTAAAAAATGATTTTAATTGGAATGTTTTAAGTAACGAAAGTGCACTTATTCCTTTCCAGAATTTTGATTTGTGTTTCCTTGGTTTGGAAGATAGGCATTGGCTCAAATATCAAAAACGAAAAAAAAGTGACACTCGGCTTGAGTACGCTTTGCTTGACCTTGAAAAGAAAAGAGATCCAAATAAAAATTTATTTTTTATTTTGCTTGCCCACCAACCCAAAGATTCTTTTCTTTTGAAAAAAAATCCATGGATTCATTTGCAGGTTTCTGGGCATACACACGCCGGACAAATGTGGCCTTTGAAATACTTAGTTTTAAAAGATCAAAAGTATTTAAATGGCTTGTACAATATCAATAAAAATCAGTTTTTATATGTCAGTCAAGGCACGGGTTTTTGGGGGCCTCCGTTTCGCTTAGGATCAAAATGTGAAATTACAGTGTTAAATCTATTGCCTCGTTTGTAAGGACTATTCTTTGTTTTGGAAAAGAAAGAAGAAACATATTGATGAGCTATGGTTTTGAATTTGAATTTTATGAATATATTGCAAAAATCTCTATTTATTATGCTCATCCAAAAATAAGTCCAACATGTCCAAACCAAGCGGGTGAGTTTTGTTCCCCAGATGCCCCTTGGATAGATGTCACCACAAAATCTTGGCGGGGTTTAAACTCCACTCCAATTATCATTGGCCCTGGCTTAACAAGTGAAGAACTTGCAATCGCAGAAATTTATAAAAAAATTGGAATAAAGACAGAATATTTCAGCGCTTACGGTATGATTTTATGTCAAATTGTTTCTGCAGATGCCACATATTCAAATTTAAAATGGAAGGGGAATGTGCAAATTGACCATTCAAGTTCTCCTGTCGGAAAATTCATGATTTTTGAATTTGCCTCATCGCCATCAGCTGTGGGTGAAAAAATCAGAAAATCGAGATCCACAACTCGTCATCGTGCTCATCCCAGTGGACAGGATCTGCGTTTTGGTGAATCTCGAATAGAAGCGCTTCATTTTTTATCGCAGCTATTTCATGCCGCGTCACCGCATACAAAACAAGACACTTCGAACTGGGGAGTTTTGCGCCAAATTTCAAATTATTCTTGTGGCAGTAGAAAAACTTTGCATTTAGCAGACGCTAATTCAAAGATTTCATCGTCAGATTTTTTTGTGATGGCATTGCCTTCACCACTTGACGATCAGGTGGGATTTGTTTGGTTAATTGGGAAAGTAGAGCTTTCTCGTTACTACGAAAATCCAGAGTTTGAAGTCCTTTCCCGCAAATCTTTTGACGCAGCTGTTCAGTATCTTCAGACACGATCAAAATTTAGATCTTTTTCCAACTATGGCAATCCTACCGATTGGCTTTCGTTTGCTTCAGGGGTCCAGATCACACTGTCTATTTCAGATAAAAGCTGGGTTCCTCAAGAAGGTGAGTGGCCTGAAAAAATGGCTCCAATTCGGGATTTATTTATAAAATTACTAGAATCTGTTTCGGCTTCTTCGTTTTATATTTTATCGGATGTAAAAATGGACCTTCTTGGTCTGCAAATTGCAACCTGTTGGGAAGCATCCCGTCTTTCTCCTGTTGTTGAATTTCAAGTGGATGCTGCAAAATTTGCAGCAATCTCTCTTTTAAGATGGCTTTGTTTTTGCTTTGCAACGGCCCCTGAAAATTGTGGTGGAACCGCAAAAAATATTTTTCCCTTGTTTCCTAAATCCAGCGTTCATACATTTATTCGGAAAAGGCTGTGGAATCGTTTTGTTTTAGAAATGGAAAATGCTGAACAACACTTTCAATTTATTCTGAGTTGTGGTCAAAGTTTTGTGGAAGATCTCGAAATAAATAGGATGGATTTACCTGTTGATAATACAAAATTTTTGATCAATATAAAAAAATTTCAAAGAGAAAATTCTTATAGAAAAAGATTACCAATAGATGTGATAGATATGTTTTTTCAACGCCGATCCATGAATGAATCTGCACGTATTTTATTCCTAGGATTTTTGTCGAGTTGTTACCCTTATCCAGCAGAGATTATCCCTCGACTTTCTGCCTATTTCAATTCTCTTGGCATAAAAGTTGATCAGGGGATCTGCAAAAATTTTTTAGAATTTTGTAACGATTTGTTTCCCTGTGAAACAATTTCTGAAGATACCAGCATTGGCAAAGATCAAATGAAATTCGAGCTTCGTTGTTTCCATGCGGCTTCTGCGAAATATTCTCAAATTGAGGGCTTATTATTTCATTTAAAAGATATTTTTCAAAAATTAGGGGAGTGGTAATTCCCGTTTCCAAAAGTTCATGAAAACTTCTTCACTCTCGGGTGATGAAATCACTGTGAAGCCCCACCTTGTAATTTTCGAGAGACTTGCCCCACTCACTCAAGAAATTAACAAAATCACCGATTCGCTCGTTCGTTCCTTCGTCCGAGACATACTTGGGGTGTTTTATGAAAAATTTAAATTTAGTCCTGAAAATTCAAAAAATTTTTTTAGCAATTATCTTGTCTTTATTTATTGAAAGCTGCCAAAATAAAGGTGGAAGTGCAATAGAGTCTGTCTCGGGGCCATTAGATAAAGATGCTACAGTCCAAAAAGATGCAATTCAGATACCTCCAAAAAATCTGGGAGATAGTCCATTTAAAGACTAATGGCACTAGCTTAAGAATATAACATTTTGATTTTACAATAGAAATAGACAATAATGCCACGCGTAAAAAACTAAAATGCGGGGTCTATTTTCATGATGAAATTT
>CANJMU010000116.1 GCA_947475135.1 Silvanigrellaceae bacterium | reverse complement strand
GACAGCATTAAAGTCTTCCTTGATTTTTTAACTACAGCAGATTTTTTATTTTCTGTTGCTGTAAATTCATTCATGAAATTTGCCCCCATTGTGTCTGAGTAGAAAAGGTAACAGTGTCACCAATATTCTAACATAATCAAGGGCATACCAAAAGGGCTCAGTGTTGATTTTCTAACAAGATTTAAAAAAAATTTTTCTATCAAAAAAATTTTTTTTCCATAAATAATTTAATTTAAATTTGCAAAGTATAATTTTCAAAAATTATACCTCTTTTATTTTCGCTTAAATCATTCATAACGACGCCCCTATTTGTTGTTTTTGTGACCTATGCAGAAGGTTTGAAAACTCAGGGTCAAATAATTCAATTTGATTTTTGTAAGAATCCGCATCAATAAAACCTTCGTTTTTAACACTTTTTTCAATTTTGACCTCATTCATCTTTCTAAGAATTTTTGTCTTTAAAAACTCATAATAGTCAATCCAAGCATCGCTTACTTTCCTAAGTTTGAGCCATTCTGAAACCCATGTTTCGCCATATTCTTGGATACATTTTCTTGCACTTTTTACGCTGGCATCATCGGCAACGCCCACAAATGAAAGTGAGACGTCATCCAAAAGTAATTCAAACATCCTGCTTCCTTCGGACGATTTAAAATAATATTGTCTTTTTGGTTGTGCCTTTTGTATTAAGCTTATTTCATTTTCACTCAGTCCAAAAGTTCTATAAGCTTCGTATACGGATGGGGTATTAGGAGTTGCATTTACATTTGGCAAAAATATTTTTGTGGCACAGGAGTCAATAATAGGAGCGAATAAATCTTTTGATGATATCACATCTTCCAAGCTTTGTGTTGCAAAAATAACGGCACAATTTAATTTACGAAGTTCTCTCAACCATGTATTAATTTTAGACGCAAACACAGGATGACCTAAAAATGTCCACGCCTCATCAATAATAATGTAAGTAGGAGAACCATCTAAACGCTTCTCTATCATATTAAAAAGGTAGGTTAATGTGGGATAAACAACCTTAGCCCCCTTATTCATAAGATGATCCATTTCAAAAACACAAAATTTATTTGTAGACAATACATCCTGATTTCCGTTGAATAAGTATCCATATTCTCTTGCATAAAATTCTAATTTTTGACTTAGCTCAGGAAATGCAAGACTACGCATAAAATCATCTAATGTTCTTGATTCCGCATTTTTTCTTGTTCTAGCAAAGAGATCTATGGCTTTTGAAATTGCCATTTGTTCCTTCATTGTAACAACTGTTTTTCCCTGCATCTCCACAAGCATTTCAATCCAATCACGAGCCCAATTTCTTTCCTCTGGAGTTTCTAAGTTTGCTAAAGGACAAAATGAAATTTTAGAATCGTCCGCAGCTAAATCAAAATGTGCGCCTCCAACAGCATTACAAAGAACATATTGAGAATATTTTTTATCAAAAATAAAAACTTGTGCATCAGGGTACCGTCTTTGTTGCGCTGCAATTAAAGCAAGAAAAGCACTTTTACCCTTTCCTGTTGGGCCAACAAAAAGTGCATGGCCAACGTCACCTACATGAAAAGAAAGACGAAATGGCGTATTTCCAGAGGTTGCTGCATACAAAAGTGGTGGTGCATTTTCTCCTGTTTTTATTGTTCTATATCTATCCACCCATTCACGATATTTGTCATTAGGATGTCTTTCGTGTCCACTCCACACAGATGTAAGAGGCATTGCATGTGAAAAGTTATGTGTTGTAATCAGTGGTTTTCGGATATTAGCATAATGCACCGCAGGAATAGAACCAAGATATGCTTCCACTGCATTAACTGTTTCTACTATGGAAGGAAAAGAAAGAATGCCTAATTGTTTTGTAACTTCATGCACACACTCTTCAATAAATTCCTCATCTTCGTTCATCAGAACAATACAAGCCGTTAAAAATCCAAACCCGACATCATTTCTTTGACTCTCATTAACAGCCGCATCCGCATCATCTGACATTTGAATAGCGTCAGAACTCAAGTATGTTGTTGAAGAAGTGCCACCTATTTTCTCGTTTATCATGGACTTAAATGACATTTTGGATTGATCCCAATCCTTCCTTATTTTTTCAATTAACTGTGTAGAAAGAAGTATATCTCATAGTAATTAATGTATACATAATTAAATGAATTAAGTCAAATTAATTTATGCAATTTTTTTCCAAATTGTCTTTGATTTTATGCTTTTTGGATCACCTCCTGAAAATATAATTTGAGCATCATAAAAAGAAAAAGTAGAGCATATTTCCTCAGAATTTTTTGGCCAATGTGAAAACTGACCTTGAGAGCTTCTTTTTGAACACAAAGAAAAGCCTTGTCCATCATACCAAAGTACGCGAATTTGTTCTTTGCCTTTATTGATAAACATAAAATAGGATTTACCAAGTGGTTCTTTTTTTAAAATAATTCGACAATACCGAATCATCCCATCATGACCACACCCAAAAGATACAGGCACATGGCACACAAAAATATCTGTATTTGCTGGAAATGAGATCATATAAAAAACCTCTCCACTAATTTTTCAGCCATCTCTTTACAATAAACCCTAAACTCAAGCTTATCTTTTACTATGGAAGCAACAGGAAGTTGTTCCTTAACTGGTGCTGCAATTTGCTCAGCAACTATTCGCGTGACTTTTATATTTTCTTCTTCGAAATTTGAAGCGGGATCTTCTTCATTGCCAAATTTTCTTATCCAAACTTGAAGTGTCCCTTTATGTAGTTTTGTTGCCTCTGAAACTTTCTCTGGTGTAAGTAATCCACTCAAATAAACAGCTTCTATTTTAATTTTTTTTGGCCATTCTTTAATAAATTCTGCCTGTCTCTCTACAGCAACATCTGCTGCTAGTTTTATTAATCGTTTTTCTAGTTCCATGCCGTTTTTTTCCTCCTACGAGGAATTTTACTTTGAAATTTATGTGGCGTAAAAATTACTTATTGGAAGGACACAGCGTAATGGGTGATGACAGCCTGTTTTTCTATCCAGTGTTTGCCAGTTTCATCCTTTATGCTTTTTTAACGTGCCTACATCAACAAGTCTTCTGATTGTTGTCGGGGCCTTATTCACAAGTTTTGCAGCCTCGGAAATTGTGATCCTGTCGCCCATACCCTTCGACGAACTGTTTACAGTGTTAGCCATATTACTTCTCCACTAATAGATGATAACGAACTACCTGCATAATACGATAATGTCGACACCATAGCGATCAACGAGCGACATTTAAGTATCAACCCGAAAAACCACTCATGGCAGGAGCCAAGTCGCAGCCGCATTCCGTTGTTAGCTACCGCCGAAAATCTGGGGCGACTTTTACCTGATATTTTTTTGCAAAAAAATATCAGGTTGCTTTTTTCGGAAGCAGCGCACTTGCTACTTAATCCAAGACTTTGTAAAGTTATTCAAGTTTAATTTTAACAAAGAGGAGAATACCGCATGGCTACCGCCAAGAACCCTAAAAGCTCTGTTCCAACTGTTTCAACTTCTGCTTTAGTAGCTGAGGTCTCTGGAAAATTTAGCGAAGTTCCAAAAAAAATTACAAGAGAACTTTTACAATCATTTCTTGAAACAATTGAAGGCCATATCTCTTCTGGTAGCAAAGTTAGAATTGATAAATTAGGCATCTTGCAAGTCAAGGATCGTGCTGCACGCTCTGGTCGTAACCCACAAACTGGCGAAGCAATTGCAATTCCTGCCTCTAAAAAAGTTGCCTTCCGAGTGGCAAGCACTCTCAAAGAAGCTGTTGGCATCAAAAAGAAAAAGGGGGGTAAACCTGCTGCCGATAAAAAAGTGCCTACAACAAAGCCCGCGCCAAACAAGAAGAAAGCGGCTTAGCACTGGTATACCGGTAGTACGAAATTTTATTCATGAATATGCAGAGAAAGAAGCTGGGTTTAAATTAGCGAAAAGCTGACAAAGTATATTTTGCGCTTTCTGCGCATACGCTCTAAAATATGACATTGAAGATTTTTTGTGCTTCATTGATATTTAGG
>CANJMU010000115.1 GCA_947475135.1 Silvanigrellaceae bacterium | reverse complement strand
AGATAAATCAGCTGATCGTTGTGTATATTCAATGTTTTTATCAACAGATCTACAATTTCTGACTTGTTTTTTTGGCATTCCACATGACATAAATGCAAAATAATATGATTGTTTTTATCGCTTAAAGTAAATTCAAACTGACATTCAATAGGATGACGATCATTCAATTCTAAAATTTTTTTAGAAACAGAATTTAATTGTTCCCTTAAAGTAACAATAGCCGTATTCATCTCTTCAGAAATAAGTAAACAAGATTGAATAGGAATCACAGAACTTGAATTTTGAGCATGAAACCCTAAATGGATTCCATTATAATGCAATCGAACACGCCTTCTGTAACCAAGGGTTTTAAAATAAATATAGGAAAGATTATTTTTTATTTTTATTAATTGCAGAGCATCTATTTTTCCAATGCGCTTCAAAGCATCCAGTAAAAGTTGAATTTTAAATTCGCTTTGAAATTCATTTTTGACATGCTGAATTTGGCAACCACCACAATTTTTTTGTGGTTCTGGATTTTGCAAATATCTGCAAGGGGGGATTTGTCGTTTTTGTGATTTCAAAACGAGTTCTTGAATTGTTGCATTTCGAAAAGTGGATTTTTGATGCCTGACTTCTACAGTCGCTTCTTCTTCTGGTAACAAATTATCAATAAAATAAATGACGCCTTCGGAATTTTTAGCAATGCCTTTTCCATCGGAAGAAAATCCATAACATTTCAGTTTTTCTGTTTCAATTTTTAAATTTTGAGGAAGTTGAGTTTTTTTTTTGGAGGGGTTTTCACGAAAATGTCTGGATTTATTTTTCATTTTGTCTTTGCCTGGGGTTGAGGCCAGAATTGCGTAGTTTGCACAATAAACCTTGAACGGCCAATTTTAATTCGTGTTCCTTCCCCAAGACTAGTGATCGAGGAATTATTTGCAAAATCTGCGGATGCAAATGAAATTGCACTTGGTTTTTCTTTTTCACTTCCTACAATTTTTGCTTTCAAAATGCCTTCCTTTAACTCAATTTCACAGGCTGAAATTCGGCCGGGATCTCCGGTACAATCCAAATCCTTTACCACAACAAGATTTGAATTTGTAACAGCTTTTAATATTTTTAATGACCCACCTACAAAAAAGCGGGAGGACTGAATATAATTAGCTTCCATATTTCCTAAAACTTGAATTGTTGAGTTCTCATCTGCTGTTAAATTTGTTTGAATTCCACCATTCGCCTTAACGTTACCTTTCACAATAATGTTTGACGCAGACCAAAATTCTTGGACGGTCAGATCATTATCAATGACCCAATTGATTTCACCCGACAAATCGCATTTCACTTCAACAGAACAAGGAAAATGAACTTTTTTAAAATAATCTTCATTCAATTTTTCAATAACGTAACACAGATTAATCATTAATTTATTTGTTTTTAAAGAAACCTGCCCACCGACCTTCGAAACCAATATATTTTCAGAATTGACAGTCACTTCTTCAGGAAGATCAATAGAATCTCCTGGTTGTTTTTCTAACTGCTCATTTGTTAATGGAATTTCAACACCAAAAACCGTGACAGCAGGCAAACAACCACGAGATTTAAATATTTTTGCAAACGGAATCCCCGGCTGAATTAAATCAGGTGGTGAATTTTTTTGAGGCGTCCACTTGAGAATATCTCCGCGAGCGTCCATAAAGGGCCTGCCTTTTAAAATAACAAAATCTTCTAAAAAATAGGGTTCTTTTGATATGGAAATTTTTTTTAATTCTTGATAAATATTTTCTTTAATTTTTATTTTATATCCAAGTTGATTTAAATAACTACAAATATCTTCATACGTAAATTCGTACAACCGCTTGGATATTTTTGTTTTTGCTGGAATGTGTACAGTCATTCCATCTTTTGAAACGATCAATTTAAATAAGGAGAGATGGTCTATTTGAGCTAAATTTGGATTCGTCATATTTTATCCTCTCGATTGATGAGATTATCCAATTCTATTTTTGAATATTTAATAAAATTGATTTCTGCTTTTTTCACAAAAACCTTTCCCGGAAGAAGATGTTTTCTTTTTTCTACATCCTGTCGTTTTGCAACTTGGACATCTCCACTCATTGATTTTGACATTTTTGAGTAATGAATGGCTAGGATAGAAGCTTGACGCATAAGATCATCGGGCAGTTTATTGATTTTTTTATTTAAAACGATCCAGACGTGACTTCCTTCATGATTGAATATGTGAAGCCAATAATGATGAGACGGCATTAATTTTATCATTTGATCTGCATCTACCGCATTTTTCGAAATTCTAATGACGATTTTACTTTTTAAAATAACTTCCCGATAAGGTAACCTGACGACATCTTCGTTTTTTTTGTTTGTTTCAATTTTTTTTGAAATTTCTAGTTTTTGAAATAACTCTTTTGTAGCATTCATTGTTTTTGAATTCAGTAAAAAATAAATGGATTTTTCGACACCAAGAGTATTGCTAGAATTGTGTTCTTGAATCTCTAAAATTGAGCGAGATATTAATTTCATAAAATTTTCTAAATGTTTTTTTGTTTCAGACAATCTTTTTTCAGATTGGATTTTTCTATTTTTCAATTTATCAATTTTGATATAAATATTATCTAAAAGACAACTTGGCTTTTCCGATAACTTCACACTATAAATTTTTTGAAGTCCATATTCCTGTTGTAAATCGAAGGGGGTTTCTTGCGAATTTTTATGAGGACCCCACAGTGAAAGTAATAATAAAAGGCCTTGGGCTTCTTTTTTAAGCCGATCGATTTCTAATGTAGATTGAAAATCATCTTCTATTTTTTGAATTTTTCTGTGAAAAAAATCAATTTTATTTTTCATGATTTTTCGAATATTTGTTGGAAAATTATGAAAATCAAATGACTCTTCCTGCCCTTGCAGCTTCTGATTATTTTGTGTAATTACTGTTACTTTGTTTTCTAAATCTTGATTACTCTCTCCAAATAAGGGACAAAACTCTTCCATGCATTCATTGGAAAATAATCTTCGTTTTGTTTTAATATTTTCTAAAGACCATTCACAAAAACTTTCATAGGAGGAATGTAAGGATAAATTTTTTTCGTTTTGATAACGTAACGGAACAGAAAAATGAAATCGAGAAACACAAACTCTTCGATGCATTGGGGTCAAATCAAAAATAAGATGTGTTGGCGAATCTTTTTCGCTCACATCAAACTCAATCGCAAAAAAATTCCCCTGATTATTTTTAGAAACATTAAGAACTTTTTTATTCAGAAAATATTTCTTTGCCACCTGAATGATTGAATTTGGTTTTGGTGAAGACTGCATTTTTTCAGCAAGAGGACGAAAACAAGAGGACTCATTTTTCAAATCAAAAATAAATTGAAAAGATTTTTTTTCGTGATGATAAAAATGAAAAACAATCTCATGAAAAGGAGTCGAAAAAATTTTTTGTAATAATGAATTTCGATAAATAAAAACATCGTTGAAATGATTGATCGTTAAAGCCACTTCATGTAACCTCGCATAAATAATTGAATCATTGATCGCACCATCACTTCAATATTCATTGAAAAAGAGAATGAATATGGCATCAAAAAAATTGGAAGATATTTACAGACTCGAAGCCTTTGTGACCGTCGTTAAAGAAGGATCATTATCTTCTGCTGTAAGTAAACTTCATATTACACAACCTGCACTTTCAACGCGACTTAAATTACTAGAAGAAAATTTAGGATGCATTTTATTAGAAAGAACACCAAGAGGAGTTAGGCCCACCACAATTGGAAAACTCGTCTATCAAATATCCGAAGATATTTTAAAAAGAATGCAGCAAATGCACACTACAGTTCAAAATCATTTAGAACTACGAGAAGGATATGTGCATTTAGGTGGTGGCGCTACTGCGGTTTCTGGAATCTTTCCTGACGCTATTTCTGTTTTTCGAAATCAATATTCAGACATACAATTTACTTTATATGAAAAGCATTCTTTATCTATTATTCAATCTCTTTTTGATGGGGCCATTGATATTGGACTCATTACTAAAAATCCATTTT
>CANJMU010000114.1 GCA_947475135.1 Silvanigrellaceae bacterium | reverse complement strand
TTGCATATCTTTTGGATATTTGACCTGAAATTTTTGACATTTTTAAAATCCTTTCTTCTACCCTTATATACCAATGATTTTTAAAGATTCAAAAATTTCATTTTGTAATTTTTTATCCAAATGTGACAAATTTTTCGAGTTCAATTCTTTATAAATTTGATCGAATGCTTTTTCTACAATTTCTTTTTTAAATTCTTGTTGGGAGCGAATTATTAAATCCAATGCAGCTCTTTTTGATTCCTCCAAAATGGATTTGGCTGTTTTTTCTGCTTCAAAAATTATTTTCTCACATTCCATTTGTGTGATGGCTAGTTGAGTTTCTCTCACTTTACTTATTTCAAAATCAATATTTTTTAACTTGTTATTCAATTCATCCATAACCCTATTGGACACCAGCAAGGCTTCTTGCGCTTCTGTTAGTTTAGATCTAAAATCGTCCCTTTTTTTCTCCAAAAAATTTCGCAACGGTTTATTAGCGATGTAAAATAACGTAATAACAAAAACAAAAAATTGAAAATAAGGCCAAAAAACTCCCTGCATAATATTTGGAAGTAAACTTTTTTCAGACGCATAAGTTCTAGTTTGAACCGATAATAATAAAAAAATAAAAAAAACAGATATCAATAATCCTAATTTTTCAGATACCAATTTTACTATTTCTTGAATAGGTTTATCTTGTTTTAATTTTGCATTTTTCACTTCCTCTGATATTTTTTCCTTCACAGATAGTAAATAATTTTCTGCTTTTTTTTGATATTCATTGATTTGTTTTAATGAGTTTTTCTGATGATCTAAAATGAGTTTTTTTTGTTCTTCACGAATAATTTGAAATAATTTATTGGTTTTATCTGAGTATTCTTTTTTTAGTTGATCTGCTTTTTCTTGAACTGATTTTGCAATATTTATATTGTCAGTTGTCCTTTTTTTTCTTTCTAAGTATAGCTTAAACGCAGGACGTAATACAAAAAAATTTGAAACAAATAACCCAACAACAAAAATGAGCGTTTGCGCCCCAAAACGTAAAACACCTTCAATATTTTCAAAAGGATAGATATTCAATGAACTAGACATAGATCCTCACTTACGCTTAATATCAAACGAAGCTGTGTAAAAACACAAACTCTGTTATCTCTCCGCCTCATCATCTTCTTCGTCTCGGCTACTTATTACTTTGAAGTTCGGAAATGCGCAAGTCTAGAATCAAACTTTTTAGCTATCAGAGATGTTTTTTTCAAAAAGTCGATTAACGCCAAGTGATTGAGCAATTTTCAAATATTCATGTAAAGTTGTTCTTGAAATCCCCAATTGAACACTTGCTTTCGAAATATTCAAACCCTGCTTTGCAATAGCATAATATGTAAATGAGGATTTTAAAAAATCATACGCCTTATCCTGTTGTTGAATGATATAATTGAGATACAAGGATGCTGATGATTCCAATGTGTTATTTTCCTTGCTTCCATAACCACCCAATTCATCAAATTTTTTTAAAAAAGAAATGGCATCATTTTTACATCCACAAAATCCAGCTAAATATGCACACTGAATCACACAATCAATAAGTTTTGAAATACCATATTTTTTAATTATTTTTTTTAAATATGAAACAATTTCTGCATCAAAAGCATCAACATAATAACTCATCTTGTTCGTTTCTAGAATTATTTCAATTGTTTTTGTTACGCTTCCAATAAGATAATCTATATTATTAAGTTCAAATAGAACACACCCACTTCCTGGAAAAAAATCATGATCTGATATTATTAAACACTTTAATTCTTTATTATTTATTTGATAAAAATCATCATAATTATCAAATATTTCTACATAAAAATTTTTGTTTTTAACTAGATTTTTCATTTCAGTTTTAAAAATTTCTAATATATCAAGATAGTTTGATTTAATACAAACATTAAAGCCAGATTTTAGTGCATCTAAAACACGGGTAGACTCTTTTTCTAAACCAACTTTAATTAATTTGCATATCAAATAATTGTTATTTTCCATATAAATTCTCCATAAATAAAACTAAGAACTTTTCTCAGTAATTTATAAAATGTTTTATAAGTTTTATTTTATCTGCTTACATCAGACATTTTAATTAACAAAATATATTTGAAATAATTTACTTTTATAAAACAGGATATTAAATTTCAAAAATTTATAAATTTTTAAAAAAACAAATTGTTAAGATTTTTTATTCTTGTGATTTTCTAAAATAAGTTTTATTACCAATTCATAAAACTTTTACAATTTTTTTTACTTTTATCTTTTATATCGTTTATTTTTTTCATTGAATTTTATCAAACCCGTACTTGTTCATATATTTCATATACTTATAGTTTTTCCTCGAGGAAATTCTATTTTTGATTTCATCTATTGAAATTTTTTTATATGATAAAAATCTCTTGTTATATAGGTCATATAACTCGACCTTCCAGTTTTTTAGTCGGTAACCTTGCCTCCAGCATAATTCTGCTTAATCTGAGCAGTGTTTCCATAAACCTAAATTTAAAATGTTTCTCAATCTTTTCATTGGCTTAAAATTAAGTTAAATTCGCCCAAACACAATTTTTAGTTTTGGGTGACAAGATGTTTTTTAGACGCACATTTCCTTTTATTGAAAATTTTATAAATGAACTTTCAATTATTTTAAAAGAAGAAAAGAAAGAATCATTATCTAAAATTCAAATTAATTGGTTAACTTTTTGTCTAAGTTTTATTTTAATAACAGGAAAAATATGTTGGACTTCATTTGAAAAATTTAGTTTAGGAAAATACAAGTTAAGTGCGCTTTCATGGATGTTTCATTATTCTAAGATACCGTGGTCTCGTATTATTTTTTATGGAATAAAAGTAATTCTGAAAAAATATAACGTAACAAAAGGACACCTCGTCATTGATGATACAGATAGAGCAAGATCGAAATCAACAACAAATATAGGCTTTGTACATAAGATATTTGATAAAAAAACAGCTGGATATTTTAGAGGACAAAACATTGTTTTTTTATTATTGGTTACAGATAAAATAACAATTCCTGTATGGTTCAAATTTTATAAACCAGATCCAAAAAAATTAGAATGGGTTAAAAAAGATGAAGAATTAAAAAAATTAGGAGTACCAAAATCCCAACGTCCGATAGCTCCAAAACGTGATTCAAATTACCCAACAAAGATTGAAATAGCTATTCAACTCGTAAAAGAATTTAATGAAGAATTTCCAACCATAAAAATAAGCTCAATATCTGCAGATGCTTTTTTTGGTACAAAAGAATTTTTTAAAGAAACAAAAAGAATGTATCCATACACTCAAGTAATAAGTCAATTAAGAAGTAACCATACTGTACTTTATAAAAACAACGAGATATCAGTTTCAGAAGCTTTTAAATTAATACCTTGCTATGAAAATATAATTTCAATTCGTGGAGGAAAGAATACCAAAGTTAAAATGAGTTCATTTTCAATGACTGTAATAAGTCATAATAAAAAATATATTATAATTGCATTAAAGTATGAAAATGAAGAAGATTTTCGTTATATATTAGCATCGGATTCGTCTTGGACGTCTATGGAAATAATCAAAGCTTATTCTTTAAGATGGTTAATCGAAGTTTTCTTTTCTGATTGGAAAAGGTATGATGGATGGGGACAAACGGCCTTCCAACAAGGCGATGATGGAGCATGCCGAGGCGTGATCTTGAGCGTGTTGGCCGACCTTTGTCTTCTTAATCATCCGGATCAAATTTCTAGAATTGAAAATCAAAAGTCAGCTTGTACAGTTGGCTCGCGACAAGAATCATTAAAAAATGAAGCTTTACTTGATTGTTTTGAAGGTATCCTTCATGCGCCAGACCAGTTAGCGGAATTTGAGAAATTTAAATCTCTTATTTCAATATTTTTTAAGCCAAGAGATTCTATAAAACATTTAAATCGAAAGAAAATTGATGATATCCCTGATACAACTCTATACATAAAGAGGAAGCGGGATAGGATGAAAACGAAGTGTTCTTAAATTACTTGAAAAATATAGCTTTGTTAAAAAACTGGAAGGTCGAGT
>CANJMU010000113.1 GCA_947475135.1 Silvanigrellaceae bacterium | reverse complement strand
ATAGATAATTTACGTTTGATAGATCCTTGTGCCAAAGAGTATTCATCTTGCACGCGTAAATGGGTTGCAAAAAAGTTTCTTTCTCCATCTTGAAAATATTGGCCTAAGGAATGAAGATCTGTTGTGAAAATAGCCGAGGATGGGAAAATTCCAGAATGCTCTTTTCCATCGCTTTCCCCAAATAATTGTTTCCACCATTCGCTTAAATTTCTTAGTTTTTGTGACCAGGCGCAAAAAACTTCGGTCTTAAATTGATTTCGATACAGAATATTTCGGATAGCCGCATAGCAAAGGGCCGGGTTTGTTTCCAATGAATTATTTTTTGGCGAAGCGCAGTCTTCTTTGGCGGCGTAAACGCCTTTTAAAAGCTCTTGAACATCAATTCCTGCAATCGCTAGTGGAAACAGGCCTACGGCAGTAAACACGCTGTAGCGGCCGCCAATGTCGTCAGGAATAGGCAAATGCGCGTATCCATTTTCTTTGCATAATTTTAATAATGTGCCCTTATTGGAATCAGTGACTGCAAATATGCGATGGCGTGCTTCTTCGGCGCCAAATCTTTCGTCTAAATATTTTTTTAATAGACGAAACGAGAGTGCCGGTTCTGTTGTATTTCCTGATTTAGAAATGACGACAAGACTTGGTGTAAAATGATCAAGAACATCAAGTAATTCGACCAGTTCATCTGTTGAAAGATGATGCCCAGCCCAAAATAAAATTGGTTTTTTATGAAATAATTCTGGTTTTAAAGAGGCATAGGAATGGGTTAACGAATCGTAAATTGCGCGTGCACCTAGGTAACTTCCGCCAATTCCAATAATAACAACAGCGTCAGAATGTGATTGTATATCTTTTACGAGTGGCGCCATTTGACTTAAAATTGTTTGTGCATGCTCATCCACATAATTCAGCCAACCTGTCATTGCTGCATTTGGCCCAGACTTTTCTAATAAAGATCGTTTAGCCTGAATAATAGAATTTAATTCTTCTTGAAGATGTTTTTCAATTGGAAAGCAATCGTGAACTTTTGTCCAATCGAGGCTCAAATTTTTATTTGAATTTAACATAAAATATCCTTTCAGTATTTTGTTTAAGGACAACAAAATTATTTACGAGATTTTAAATACTACGTGTTTTTGTAAAGATTGAAAAGATTTGTTTTCGTAAGATAAAAAAATGATTCTATCAGACATAAAAATTTGAATTATTTGAGTCAATTTTTTTTCAAACTCTTCGGATACATCGAGATGTTCAATAAATATTATTTTATTTTTATTAAGGATGCATCTAGCAAAGCTCAGTAAAATGATTTCTTGTGTCCAAAAATTTTCATGAATGAATTCAGATATTTTTGAATCGATTCCATTTTTAAGAAGAGCTATATTTTTTGAAGCTCCTATAATATCTAAAATATTCCATATTTCACAATCATCATAATTTTCATAAATATTGATATTTTCTCGAATGGACAGATTTAGAAAATAGGAGGAGTTATGGATAATTCCAACTTTTTTTCTTAAATCTTTATCGTGAATAAAAGTAATATGAGTATCATCAACAGTGATTTTTCCTTCTTGCAGAGGTTCGATTTGAACAAATATTTTATAAAGAAAATTAAGAGCGGTCAAAGATTTGTCTTGAACTAAAATAATTTTTTCAGTGTTTTTAAAATCGATATATTTTCCATGAATGAATTTTATTTTTTCAAAATGAATTTTACCTTTTTCCGGCCAAAATTCTGTAAGTTCGTATTTGTAAATATTGTTGTATTTAGGAATATTTTCAAATAAATCATTTTTAATATCAATTTTAAATTCTGTGAGTTTGAAATGTATTTTTAACATTTTGTAAAAAGAATAAAATGCTATTATAGAAAAAATAAATGTCAGGCTAATTTTATGCCCAATTGTAAAAGATGAATGAAGAAAGAAAAATGAAAGAAAAAAAATCATAACAAGTAAAGATAAAAAAAATAAAATTTGGTAGGTTTCAAAATATATTTTATGTTTTTGTTTCAGAGTGGATATTTTTTCATTTAATTGAATAAGGTATTTTTTTGAAAGATATTTTGTAATAAAATAAGAATTTGAAAACGAGCAGGAAGAAATAAATTCCTGATAAATTGTTTTTTCTGCAAGAATAGATTTTTCATATTTTTCTTTTATAAGTGGAATTTTTTTTCGTCTATAGGAAAAATAAATTAAATACAATAGAAAAATCCCAACAAAGGATAAATAGAATGAAGGATTAAATATTAATAAATAAGTAGATGTTATTATGAATGTTAATAAATAGAAAAACAAAGAATCAAAATTTTCAAAATAAAATAAAAATACATTGAAGTAATTGATTTTTTTTAACTCGGATTGATTTTTTTTATTGACTACAGAAGCGGTATATTTTTTTTCTATATTTATACAAAATCGAAAAATATTTTTAGAATGAACAAGGCAACTATAAATAAATAAGGTAACGGAAATAAAAATTAATGAGGAAAACGAAATAATATCGGAATTTTTTTTAAGATATTGATCGGTAGAAAAACATAAGTAAACAGAAAAACAAAAAAATAAGATAGAAATAAGTCTTGGTATATTCGAACTATAAAATGGAAATTTTGAAAAATAAAGGTAAAGCATATTTTTCATTGGAGACAGCTGGGCTGACGATTCACTCGTATTTCTCTTTGTTTTGTAGATTTCATTTGTATTTTCTTTGGAAGAATACAAAGAAGTTGTTGAGCTTGAATGATTTAAATAATGAATCAAATTTTCTCGTTCTAAACGAAATGCCGCATCGTAGATTTTTGAATAAAGTAACCCTTTTGACAAAAGGGTATCGTGATTTCCTACTTCCTTACAAGAGCCGTCATGAATGACAAGAATAGAATCGCAAAAAGCCGAAAAGTCAAAATTATCTAATAGAATGAATCTTGTTGTCGTCGAAAGATTTTTTTGTAAAGTTTCGTGAAAGAAGCAAGAGGCTTCTTCTCGATTGAGATATTGAAAGGGAAGGTCTAAAAAATAAAATTCAGAGGAAGAGTAGAGCAGTCTTGCAAGGCTGATCTTTTTTTTAATTTCATCACTTAAAAACTCTGGATCAGCCCAGATATCCTGAGTTTCAATTGTTGTAAAATGACGCATGAGAAATGAAGATTTCAAAGAAAAAAGATATCTTTCTTGTTGAAATTCTCGGCCACAGAGAATGTTTTCTTTCAAGGTGCCTGAAAATACAAAAGATTTTTGAGGCAAAAATTCACGGGAATGATGTAATTTTGTTGTATGATTTTCTAAAAAAATATTAATTTCTTGAGCACAAGCTTTTAGAAAATTTGATGTTTCGGAATTTTTAAATCCAACAATACCAATGAGTGAACCAATTTTAAATTCGTAGTTGACATTTTGTAAAAATAATTTATCTAATTTTATGGACTGAAATTCTTTGTTTTGAATGATATTATAATTGTTATTTATTTCATTAATAGGTGTCTTTTTTTTATTAAAAATCAGATCTAGATTTTTTAAAATAAATTTTATGCTATGAAATTCTTCTAAGAAGAAAATAATTTTTAAAAATGAAAAATAAAAAAATAAAATTGATATTGTGAAACTAGTCATTTGACCTGTGTATATTGTTTCTTGTCTGATTGAATAAATTAAATATGAAAATAAAAAAATAAAAAACAAGGAATAATTTTTAATAAAGAAAAAATAGGTATTATTTTGAATAAATTTTTTTGAATACTTTAAAGATTTATCTATTAAATAGTTAGATTTATTAATTATATTATTTTCTATAGATAAAGAAACAGAAAGATCTAAGGACGTTTCCATAGATTGTAAATATTTTGATTTTTTATCTATTTCTTTTTCAATATGAAATAATGCGCCGGTTTTATTTTTTTTTGTATAGAAATAAAATACAGAAAGCAGAGAAAGTAAAAATAAGAAAAAAAGAATTGTAAATTGTAAGAAACTCCATAGAAAAATTATATTGAGGAACATAAATGGAATAAAGAATAAAATTTCAAAAATAGAAACAATCTGTTTGTAGATTTTGT
>CANJMU010000112.1 GCA_947475135.1 Silvanigrellaceae bacterium | reverse complement strand
GAATTGAGAAAATTAAAAATAATTACAATGTATAATGGTGTTAAAATTTTATGTGAATTAACAAAAAAACAAAAAAACATATTTAATAATTTTAAAATACCCTATCCAAATATTCCTGGTATGTAAAATTCTGGGACTTTAGGTTGTAATTGTTATTGAAGGCTGTATGACTGATATATTTCCGAAGATTGTTCCACATATATTAAATGCATAAGTACATGTATTTTTCATAAATAAACAAAATAAAATAAATTTAAAATATTTCATCATAATGCCCCTTAGATTAGAAGAAGATATTTCCCTATCGGTACAAGATAAAAAAAAATGAATTAAAACAAAATTTATGAAATTTTAAAAATTTCATTTTCTCAAAATCAAACACACCTCAACAAGAAAATTTTTCCCATCAAAAGATAAGTAAACAGAACAAATATTCCCTTCCCAATGTCAAAAAAAAGATTGAAAATAAATAAAAAAGGATTTGCCTATGCTCAAAAATATTTATGCACCACTTTCTGGCGGTGTCATGCAAGAAAAAATCATCGATATTATTGCTAATAATTTAGCGAATACAAACACCACGGCGTTTAAAGAAGATCAAATTGCCTTCAAAGCAGAAGAAGCTAACCCATGGCCTAGCTACGCCACACCTCACCCGCCAGCGCCATTCAAATTGAATATGCAGGATGTTTACCCTTTAAAAGGCAATGAAATGGCTTATGTGTCCCTTGCAGAAGTCAAGACATCCTTTGATCAGGGGTCCTTGCAAAAAACAGGAAATGACACGGATTTTGCTTTACAGGGAAGCGGATTTTTTGAAGTGAATACCCCTTTTGGAAAACGCCTCACACGGGACGGTGGCATGATCGTCAATCCAGAAGGAGTTTTGGTGAATAAAAACGGATACCCTGTGCAAGGTGAAAATGGAATCATTCAAGGGCTTCATGGCGGAAAATTACAAGTCCTAGGGACAGGCGAAGTTTATATCGGAAAACAATTTATTGATAAGATGAAAGTCACAGCGTGCACGAATGAAAAATTGTTAGAGCGCATTGGGGAAAATTTATGGATCCACAATGGCCCCCCAGAAAATTTAAAAAAATTTCAAGGGGAAGTGACCCAAGGATATTTAGAGGCCAGTAACGTCAACCCTATGCGAAATTTAACAAATATGATCCTTGCCCATAGAAGTTACGAAGCCTTACAAAAAGCAGTGAAAACTCAGGATGAAACCATGCAACACGCAAATAAAATTGCGGAGGTTTAGTAAGATATGCCTGGGATGCGAATCAATACCGGCTCGGGAATTGACCCCAAAATGGTTGATCAATTGATTGAAATTGAAAAGCAACCCATCAAAAATATTGATGTTCGTAAAAAAACAGTTCAGGATGAAAAAAAATTATTCTCCGATCTTCGCGGTTTAGTAACAACATTAGGCACAAACTCAACATCTTTTCGCTCGATGACGGATTTTTCAAAATTAAAACTGACAAGTTCTAATCCAGAAATTTTAGAAGGAACTGCCGAAAACACGGCACCAACAGGCACCTATGAAATTGAAGTTTTGCAACTCGCGCGTAAACAAAAATTATTGACGCAAAGTTTTCCGGACAAAGATGAAACTCCTGTTGGATTTGGATATATGACCATTGAAACAGACACAGATAGCTTTGATATTGATGTGGATCCAGACCATTCCACCCTACAAGATATTGTTGCGCAAATTAACAGTGCGGCAAAGGGTGTCCGCGCTACAGTCTTAAATACAAAAGAAAGTTTGGAAGATCCGGACGAAGAAAATTTTCGACTTCTTGTCATCAATGAAAAATCTGGAAAACAAGCTGAAGTCTTTATCGATCCAGACACAACTTATTTAGAATTTGAAGAAGATGGGATCCCTGGAAAAAATTTAGAAATGAATTTTGAAGATGTCAAAGTTTATAATGAAACAAATAAAGTCACAGATCTTATAAAAGGAATGACTTTAAATGCAAAGAAAGCCGCACCAGGAACAACAGTTTATGTCACCGTAGATTATGACATTGAAAAAACAATGGAAGGCATCAAAACTTTTGTTGAGTCTTACAATAAAGTGAATGAATTTTTAGAAAAACAATTCAAAGTTGATCAGGAATCAGGACACGCGGGCCCACTCGCTAAAGAAAACAATTTAAGAACATTAAGAAGAGCCCTACAAGGAGCAGCACAAGTCAGTGTTCCCAATAATAAAAAATTTCAATCTTTGGCAGACGTAGGAATTTCTACCGACCCAAAAACTGGCGGTTTAAAATATGATGATGCTAAATTAAAGAAAAGTTTAACCGACAATTATGAAGAGGTTGCTCATTTATTCGTGCAATCAGAAAATTCCATGGGAATTGGAGCGCGGATTTCAGACGCTGTCCGAAGTTCATCTGATCCTCAAAATGGGGTTTTTCCTTCGAAAGAGCGAGAATACAAAAAAATTCTTGATGCGTTTGATAAAGACATTGCAACAAAGCAGCGTTACGTCGATCAGCGTTCCGAAGGAATCAAACGAAAATTTTCTGCACTTGAGCAATTTGTCAGCAAGTTTAATACGCAAAGCCAAGCGATGCAGGCGCAGTTAGGGTCAGGGTAGAGTTTAATTTAATTGTTTTTATTTTGGGATTTTTTTATGAATATGAAAGGTTACTCTGCATATCAAAAAACTAACGTAACAACAGCTAAAAAAGAAGACATTCTTCTGTTACTTTACGAAGGTTGCATCAAATTTGTTAGAATTGCTAAATTAAAAATGGCAGAAAAAAAAATTGGTGAAAAAGGAATGAATATTAGCAAAGCTCTCGCTATTATTTCAGAACTTATTAATACATTAGACCATGAAAAAGGAGGTCAACTTTCTGCAGATTTAGAAGCTTTGTATATGTTCATGATGGATAAATTGATTGAAGCCAATATTCAAAATAAATCCGAGGACATTGAAGTCGTTGAAAAATTATTAGTTACACTTCATGAAGCCTGGGAAGATGTCATTAAAAACCCACGTCCAAACGGAGTTCCTAGCAAAAAATTACAACCTGAGTTGTATGCGGCTTATTTAAAACAAGCTCAGAAAAAATAAACTTTTATTTCGTTTTTATCGTGACATCCACGCTCATTCCTTGCTTTAAAATATTGTCCTTTGGTAAATTTGTAAAATCAATTCGAACAGGAATTCGTTGTGTGACTTTCACAAAATTTCCCGATGCGTTGTCTGCAGGAATCAAAGAAAAAATTGTCCCTGTTGCCGACGAAATACTTTTCACAACTCCCGTAATACGCGTGCTAGAATAGGAATCAACTTTTATTTCCACCGATTGATTTTCTCGAATATTTTTAACCTGATTTTCTTTAAAATTTCCAATCACCCAAATATCTTTTAAGGAAACAATAGACATAATTGGAATATTGGGATTTAAATTTTTTCCCACAATGACATTTTTATTGGCAACATAACCCTCCATAGGAGCTTTAATTTCTGTATAACTCTCATTTAATTTTGCTTGATCCAACAAAAATTTTGCACGCTTCAATCTTGCTATAGAAAGATCAACTTGAGGATTCATTCCACGAATACGATCTAATGACGACGTAAAATTATCCTTATTTTGAACCATACTTTTATTAAATAATTGAGACATTTGTTCTGACATAGAAAGCTGGGCTTTTGCAGCATCAAGGACTGTTTTTGAATTTTCAAATTGTGTTTGTTGTTCATCCACTGTGAGCTGAGAAACCGCACCTTGTTTCTTTAAAGACAAAACACGATTTAGATTTTTTTTAGAAAGCTCAAAAGCACTTGTGGCAGAATGATAATTTGCCCTTAGTTTTTTAACATCAATAAAAGATTCGTCCAAACCCGCTTTTGCACTATCAAACTCGGCCTCGGCTAATTCCACCTGAATTTTTGACATTTCATTGTCTAAGGTAACAAGCAGATCACCTTTTTTAACATATTGATCATTTTCTATGAAAACACGACTGACTTGCCCTTGAATTCTAGGAGCGACATCTGCAATTAATCCTTGAATTTGAG
>CANJMU010000111.1 GCA_947475135.1 Silvanigrellaceae bacterium | reverse complement strand
TCAAAATAATTTAGAAAATATTCCCTGTTTTGAGCTCGCCGGTCCAAGAGAAAATATCTATTGGGATCCGTCTGGTTTGCGCGTAGCCATTGTGACGTGTGGGGGTTTGGCGCCCGGTTTAAACAATGTCATTCAAAGTATTGTGACGTTTCTTTATGAAAGATATAAAGTTCGTCATATTTTTGGAGTTCCTTATGGCTATCAAGGCTTTACACATCATCCTGAAACAAAAAAATTTGAATTTGGTTGGCGTCGCCTCGATTCTTTGATTGTGCAAAATATCGATTTTGAGGGCGGAAGCGTTCTTGGGACAGGGCGCGGGCATTCTGACACAAAAAAAATAGTTGACGCCTTAGTCGAACGAGACATTCAAGTCCTTTTTACTCTTGGTGGCGATGGGACACTTTTGGGTTCTTACGAAATTTATCAAGAAATACAAAAAAGAAATCTACCCATTGGGATTATTGGTATACCAAAATCGATTGACAACGATGTTGTTCATGTCACAAAGACTTTTGGATTTGAAACAGCCGTGAGTAAAGCTGTAGAAGCTTTACGTTGCGCACAAACGGAGGCTCGCAGTGCCTTCCATGGGATTGGCCTTGTTAAACTCATGGGAAGAAACTCTGGCTCTTTGACAGCCACGGCATCCATGGCAATGAATGATATTGATTTTGTCTTAATTCCCGAAGTTCCGTTAAACTTAGAAGGATTAGAAAACTTCTTAAATATTGTTGTTAGAAAAGTTTTGGACAAAGGCTACATTACAGTGGCCTGCGCGGAAGGTGTTGGTCAGATGCTTTTTGATCAATCCGATATTGAAAAAGATCTCAGCGGAAACGTTAAATTGAAAGATATTGGAAAATTTTTGCAAAAGAAAATTTCCGAAGAATTTATAAAAAGAAACATTGAATTTACATTAAAATATATTGACCCAAGCTATACATTGCGTGCACAAGTCACTACCGCAGATGACTCTGTTTTTTGTGCCAATCTAGGTCAAAACGCTGTTCATGCAGCTATGGCAGGAAAAACAGGGTGTTTTATTGGGTATGAGCATGAAAAATTTGTCCATGTTCCTTTAGAGTCGATGACGAAAGGAAAAAAACAATTGGATACAAATGGAGCTGTTTGGTTGAGCGTTTTAGCATCCACGGGGCAACCTCCTCAGTGGAGCTGATTCAGAAAAGATAGTTCTTTATTTATGAGCACAAAATCAATATTTATCGCTTTTTTTATATTTATCTTTTTTAGTTGTTTGGTTCCTTTTCTATTCACATTATTTTTATTTCATGCTTATCAAACACAATTTAAAAATTCCTTTCAAAAAGAAATTCAAATAGATGAAAAAAATATTTCAAATTTAGTATTCAATGATTTTTTTAAATTGCAAACGACAGTTCTAAACTTTTCAAATAGCCAAGAAATGCAAGATATTTTATTATCTCAAAAGAATAATTTTGATTTTTTAAAAATAAAATTTCTTCAAATGACACAAAAAAAACTGAATCAAATTGAATTCCAAGATGCACAAATTCAGTTTGAATCTATTTCCTGTGATAAAATATTTTCGACAACTTTTATTCATGCGCCATGCCAAAAAAAACTACGAAATTCTTCTGAAATTTTTATGGATAACAATTTATTTTTTTATAGTGCACCAGTTTATCACATGAACTCTGTCAATTCTTTTCAGTTAAAAAATAAAACTCAGATTGGATATTTAATCTTAATGGTCAATATCGACCATTGGAAAAAAAAATACCCTCATTTGAAAGAAATTCATCTTTTAAATTCAAATTTAGACTCTCAATCACTTCAATTGATTTGGGATGATTCTTTTTTTAAAATGAATTTTAATCAAAAAAAGAATATTTTTTTATTTACGATTTTTATAGGAATCATTTCGTTTTTATTTATTTTATTTTTTTATTACAATTTAAAAAAGAAATTGCAGCTAGAAGCACAATTTTTGGCTCTGGGTCGAATTTCTCTTTATTTAGTTCATGATGTTCAAAAACCTTTGTCAGCATTTTTCGATTTGTATAAAAACATTGATATTCATGCCTTGCCTCAAAAATTAAAAATAGAGTTCCAAGATACCTATCGTATGATTCGATCTTCTGAGGTCTATTTAAAGAATTTATTTCAAGATATGCTTGATGTGAATTCAATAAAAAAAGTAGAATTTGAATTTGTTTCTATCAACTGTCTTATAATTGAAACTTTGCAAATGATTTCGTTTCACCAAGGAATTCGTCATCTCCAGTTTGTTTATGATTTCCATCATAAATTTTGTATTTTTGGGTCAAAAATACAATTACAGAGAGCCTTTTACAATTTAATTTCCAATGCGATTGATGCAATGAAAGGTCATGGATTAATTTGGTTTCAAACCTATGAAAAAAACGATCAACTTTTTTTAATTTTAGGAAATTCAAATGCTGCTTTACCAACAAGTATTATAAAAAAAATCTTCCAACCTTTTGTAACCGCCAATAAAGAAAATGGAAATGGGTTAGGTCTTTTTATTGTTAAAAAAGTTATGGATTCTCATCATTGTTTCATTCATTGCAATAATATTAAAAATAAATTTATTGGAAATCAATCTATTGAGTTTGGTGTTGAATTTACTTTGATTTTTCAATTGAGCCACGTAACAACTGAGGATAGACATAATGCGGAAGAGGGCCCTCTTTTTTTTAAATCTGAGCATGAAACAAAATTATTAAAAAATGAATTTGAAAAAAAAGTTATTTTACTCATTGATGATGATTTTTTAATTCATAAAAAATGGAAAAGATTACAGCCAGATTATGATTTTTTAAGTTTTTATTCTCTTGATGAATGTTATCTGGGTTTAATTGAAATTCCTTGGGAAAAAACTCAATTTGTCATTTGCGATTACTTTTTTTCTACACAACAAGAAAAAACTGTTTCGTTACTTTTTTACGAGATCAGAAAATATTTTCGTGGAAAAATTTTTTTAGCTTCCTACACCCAAAAAAACTTTATACAATTTGAAGAAACATTAGATGTGACAGTGATGCCAGAAAAATTTTTTCAATTCACATAAATAAGGATTTTTTTATGAAAACGATTGTTGTTACTGGTTGCAATGGATTTATTGGATCCAATGTCATTGAAAAATTATTTAAAACAAAATTTTATGATGAAGAATTTAAGATTATTGGAAGTGATCTTCCTATAAGTTGTCAACGAGAGATATCAAAAAAATTTTCTGACAAGTTACTTTATAGTTACGTTAATTATGAAGATCTTGAGCATAAGCTCAATGCATTAAAATATTTGCCAGATGCTATTATTCATAATGGTGCATGCTCATCAACAACGGAAACCGATCCTGAGATTTTTAAAAAATTAAATGTAGATTATTCGAAAATGTTATGGAATTTTTGTGTGAAAAATTCCGTGCCGTTTATTTATGCGTCAAGCGCTGCTGTTTATGGAGATGGTTCTTTAGGTTTTTCCGATAAAAAAGAAGATTGCTATAAGTACACATCACTCAATTTGTATGGCAAATCAAAACTTGATTTTGATCAATGGGTTTTAGAACAAACAAAAACTCCATCTATCTGGTTTGGACTTCGTTATTTTAACGTTTATGGCCAATATGAATCTCATAAAAAAGGCCAGGCGAGTATGGTTTATCATGGATTTTTTCAAGCAAAAGATTCTGGAAAAATTCGATTATTCCAAAGTAACACAAAAAAATATACGGATGGAAATCAATTACGGGATTTTATTTACATTGATGACATTGTGGAAATTACAATGAAACTATTAAAATATAGTTTTGAATACAAAGGTTCTCAAACAAAATTAGAAAATGATGGTTTATTTTTAAATTTAGGAACCGGTGTCGCAAGAACGTGGAATTCATTGGCAGAAAGTGTTTTCTCTGCATTAAAATTAAAATCGAACCTTGAATATATTCCAATTCCTAACAATATTGTTCATCAGTATCAGAATTTTACCTGCGCAGATCTTTCTTCATTGATGAATCTTAGTTTGAATCATTCGTTTTTTACTTTAGAATCAG
>CANJMU010000110.1 GCA_947475135.1 Silvanigrellaceae bacterium | reverse complement strand
ATCCTGCCTGGACAATCATTGATGTTACAGGAAAAGCCGTGGAAGAAGTAGCTGTTGAAGTTGAAGAATTGCTAGAAATGACTTGATAAAGTTCTGTTACCTTAAACCGAGTTGTGCTTTTACTTCTGCAGCACGTTGCTTGCGAATTTCAAATGCTCTTAAATTATTTTCTGCACATTTTTTATTTTGTTGTGTCTGTTTTTTAATAACATGATCGTAACAGTAATGACAGTGTTTTGCGGCATTGTAATTCGGATGAACCAGGTCTTCTTTTTTTAAAGTATGCCAACAATGGTAACAAATTGTATAATTCGTTTCTTTTAAATTTTTATCAATGGCGACACGGTTATCGAAAACAAAACAATCCCCATCATAATAATTGTCTTGTCCTGGCGAATGATTCAGAGTTTCATCAAAATAATTTAAGATTCCACCTTTGACCTGGTAGACGTCTTGAAATCCGGCTTCCATCATATACGCCGTTGCTTTTTCACAACGAATTCCACCGGTACAAAATGTCACAACAGGCTTATTTTTGTACTGCAAAAAATTCTGTTGAATCCATTGCGGAAAATCTTTGAATTCTTTTAAATTTGGATTCACTGCATTCCGAAATGTCCCCATTTCCACTTCGTAATCATTACGTGTATCAAGAACAACCATGTCTTTATTATTTTCATACCATTTTTTAAATTCCATGGGTTCTAAATGGGGAGCCGTTTTTTGGTGTGGTTTCACCCAATCAAAACCAATGGGAATAATTTCTTTTTTAATTTTAACAATCATACGACGGAAGGGAACAAGTTCCGAGTAACTTTTTTTAAAATGAATATCAGAAAAGCGAGAGTCCAACTGCATGTATTGAATAAATTGATCTATATTTTCGTCTGTTCCCACAAGGCAAGAGTTGATACCTTCCGTCCCTAAAATAATTGTTCCCTTCAGACCAAGAGAACAGCAATAATCAAATAATTTTTGCCGAGTTTCCTGCACATTTTCGATGGGGACAAATTTATAATAGGCAATGTTGGTCAACATAAAAGCTTTTCCTCTTGTAAAGAATGAAAAATGAATATTGAATAGATTAAAAAAAACTCTAACGAAACATTAAGTTCCCGAAGTGACCTCAGCATATATTTTATTTAAAAGCTCAGAATCCTTACGTTCCCAAGCATCAAACAAGCGGCGGGCTTCACGATTTTGAAGCGCTTTTTGACGAAAAAAATCTGTGAATTTGACGAGATCATCTTGTGAACGAAGCTCCATAACGTGCTCAGGATTAATGACAAGAGTACTGGTGCCTCTCTTAAAAATAAGATTGTTATTTTTCCACTCTACTGTGACCGCTTTTGATGTGAATGCCATTTTGTTTTCCTTTACTTTATTGAACGAATTCCAACCGACAGCCGGAGAAAATAACGTGGAAGCCCCCGAAAATCAATCTTTTAATTTTTAATCTTTTTCCTTAACTTCCCAAAAGTATGAAAATATTCCCTGTAAAAATTTGACTAAAGGAAAATTCTTACCTCCTCAAGTCAAAAAAAATGCCGCAAAATAGAAAACAGAGCTTTCTATCAACTTTGAAAAGTTGGTATTACAAAGGATAAAAACGTGGCAGTTAAATTTTCAGGACCTCAGAAAGCGGCGGTGTTACTTCTTGCTTTTGGCGAGGAAATTTCTTCGGAAATTTTTAAACATATGACCGAATTCGAAATCAAACGAATCGGTAGCGCCATGAGCCGACTCGGAAGAATTGACAGCGATTTAATTGATCAAGTCATGAATGAATTCTATATTATTCTTCAAAAGAATAAAAAATATTTTTTAGGAAGCAACGAGTTTACAAAAAAATTAATTCAGTCTGCGTTTAAAAATGATCAGGCAAATTCTTTAATTGATGAGCTTGCCTTAACAAGCAATGCAAACCTGGAATCCCTAGAATCGATTGATCCTAAAACTCTTGCTAACTTTTTAAGAAATGAACATCCGCAAACAATGGCTTTGATATTAGCCCATCTCGATCCCAAAAAATTTGGGGAAACACTCAAATTGTTACCTGAAAGCTTGCATACGGAATTAATATTAAGAATCGCTAGTCTGGAAAGTGTTTCCCCAGAAATTATTGAAGAGATTGATGATGTCTTACGCAATGAAATTCAGAAATTAGGTAACGTCACAAGTTCAAAAGTGGGTGGAATCGAACCTATTGTTGAAATGTTGAACTTGCTCGATAAATCAACGGAAGAAAATATCCTAGATAGACTTGAAGAAAGAGACCCTGACCTGGCGGAAAATATTAGAAAACTTATGTTTGTCTTTGATGATTTGGTCAAAATTGATGATCGCGGCATTCAAACAATTTTACGAGAAGTGAAAGCAGAGCAGCTCAAACTTGCCATGAAAACAGCCAGCGAAAGCGTGAAAGAACTTATTTTCAAAAACATGACACAAAAAGGCGCTGACAATCTGAGAGATGAAATGAGTGTGATGGGCCCTGCAAAAATCAGCGATGTGGAACAGGCTCAATTTGCCATCGTTCAAATTGCCCGCAGATTAAATGACGAAGGTAAAATTATGATCAATCAAAGCGGTGAAAATGCCCTTGTTTAAAGTGATTTTTTGACGCGAAAATAAGGTAACAAATATGTCTGTTGCAGGAAAATTGATCAAAAAAAAAGACGAAAGAGCTCAAAAACGCCTCTCCATAGAAGAGTACCCATGGCTTCAATTTAAAGAGCAAGATATTGTTCAAACTGATAATGAACGTAACAGTGTCATTTATCAAAAAATACATACAAAAGAAGAATTAAAAAACAAAGTTCAAAATCCCCCGCAATTTAATTTTAATTTAGGTAAAAAATTAAAAACAATTTTTCCATCTGACATGACATCCGATTACGAGTCGGCATTAAAAGAAGCCCTCAAACGAAAAAGACGACGCATGCTCGGTGAAGAAGAAGCCATGGCATTAGAGCTTGCAGAACTTGATTTATCAGCAGATCAGCGTTTGCAGATGAGTAGCTGGAGAGACAAAAACCAAAAAAAATCACCCTCGGAATTAGAAAAAGAAAAAAAGTCAAAGGAAAATCCAGGGATAAAAATTCCAGAAAAGGAACACAACGATAAGGTAACAAGTGAAGAAATTATAAAAAAAACAGAAACAACTTTTATAGAATCTAAAGTAACAGAAATTCCCGTGACACAGCCGTTTGGAGATAAAGTAACAGCAGAAAATAAAATACCTACAGAAATAAAGGGAGAGATTGATTCTGAAAATAAAATAATGACCGAAAGAAACAACGAAAATTTAATAAAAAATGAAAAGGAAATCGAGGATCAAAAGAAAAAAGGCTTTGAAGAAGGCTATGCCTCTGGAGTAGAAAAAGCTCAAAAAGAAACAGCCCATCAATTGGAAGAAGAAAGAACACAATTGAAAAGCACTTTAGAAAATCTGGTTCAATCCAAAGAAAAAATGCTGACTGAAGGAAAAAACATTTTTCTTGAAATTATAAAATTATGTTCTGAAAAAATATTAAAAAAAGAACTGACAATTCATGATGACGCCTTAATCAATTTGTTTCATCAAATTACAGAAAATTATAAAAATGAAAATCAGCTGATCGTGGAAATTAATCCTGACGATTTAGAACGTTTAGAAGACTTATTAGAAGAATCTTTGAAGAAAAAAATTGAGTTTAAAAAAAATGAAACCTTTCAAACAGGACAAATTGTTGTCAAATCTCAAAAATCTTTAAGTCAAATCAGTCTGTCTACATTGATTGATTCCCTGGTAGATAAAATTAAAAATGATATTTTTGAAGAGCACAAAGAATATCCGAAAGCTGGGTAAGATATGTTTAAAAATCAAAATCCTCATCAATTTAAAAAATGGAAAGAAAATTTAAAATCCCATGATTTATTCTCGACTTTTGGCCGCGTGACGCAGGTTGTTGGAAATGTCATTGAAATCACTCTGACACATTTGCCGTTAGGCGCTCGTGTGAAAATATTTGATCCTCAAAAAGGTGTCTCCGTTGATGGAGAAATTGTTGGATTTAAAAAGGAACGCGGCCTTGTGATTCCTTATCAAAGTCCCCTTGGGGT